>DASRKU010000287.1:0-2385 GCA_035648815.1 Verrucomicrobiia bacterium
CTCCGGCACGGGCGAAAAGGCAATATTCTTCAGCCTGGATTCGAGCTTTATATCAGCGGTTTCCCGCGTTCTGGCAATACGTTTGCCCTCAAGGCGTTCCTGTCGGCCAATCCCGACACGCCGGTGCGTTCCCATAGACACATTCCGACGTTCGTGATCCACTCGATAAAGCACGACATGCGCGGCATGGTGCTGATCCGAAACCCGCTGGATGCCGCAACTTCGTGGGCAATTTTTACCCGAACACCGCTGAAAGAGGCTCTGCAATATTATCAGGATTATTATTCCGTCCTGCTGCCGTATCACAAGCGGCTGTTTTTTGTTTCTTTTGAGGAAGTGATCCAAGATTTCGGCCAGGTCACGCGGGAGTTCAATGCGAGGTGGGGGACAAGATATGTTCCCTTCGAAAACACCGACGAAAATGTCGCCTCGTGCATGTCCGAGATTGATTTGGAATACCGCGATGAAGATGGCGCGGTGGCTGAATGGCAGGTCGCTCGTCCCTCGCCTGCTCGGAAGCCTGAGAAGGAGGCGCTGCTTGGCGAATTGAACCGCTCCGCCAGCCTGCAGAAGGAACTGCGCGCGGCCCAGGAACTTTACCAGTTCCTTGCTCCTCGTCCGCTGTTCCTGCCCAGCTGGCCCCGTCACGGCACCCGCACCACCCAAAGTATCCGTTTGCGTCCCGCCGTTTAGTGTGAAAGCTTCGGTTGTTGGTGTCCGACGCAATCCATAAAAAACTCAGCACGCTCCCCCACAAACCGGGCGTTTATCTCATGAAAGACCGGTTTGGGACGGTGATTTACGTTGGCAAAGCCCGCGATCTTCGCAAGCGCGTGAGCCAGTATTTTCAACCGTCGCGCCGGATGGGCTGGGACCTGAAATTTCGCGCGCTGGTGGAAGCGGTGTGCGATCTGGACTGTCACGTTGTTCGCAGCGAACCCGAGGCGCTCCTGCTGGAGAGCAAGCTGATCAAGGAATTTCACCCCCGCTACAACGTCAGCTTTCGCGATGACAAACGCTTCCTGATGGTGAAAGTGAACCTCAACGATCCGATCCCCCGCTTCACCTTCACGCGGTTCAAGCAGGAAGATGGGGCGCGTTACTTCGGGCCATTTCCCAATGCGGGCGCGCTGCGCAGCACATTGACCATGGTGCGGCATCGGTTCCATCTTCGCGGTTGCAGGCCGTTGACGCCGACCGAACGCGACTACCGGCACTGTCTGTACGCGCATCTGAAATACTGCACGGCTCCGTGCATTGCGAATGTCGCGCGCGAGCAATATCTCGACCAGGTGCGGGCGGCCTGCGATTTCCTGGCCGGGCAATGCGATGAAATGCGGGACCAATTGGGCGAGGAGATGAAGAAAGCCTCGGAAAACCAGCAGTACGAAAAAGCGGCCGAGCTGCGGGACATGCTGTCGGACCTGCGCCGCACCACGCGCAAAACCGAAAAATTCCCGCGCCTGCCCTACAGCCTGCCCCTGGCGATCGATCCGAAAGAGGACCTGGCTGAGCTGGCGCGCGCGCTGGACCTTCCCGCGCCGCCGCTAAGGATCGAAGGCTTTGACATCTCCAATATCAGCGGCACCTTCGCCGTCGCTTCCCTCGTGAGCTTCAGGAATGGACGTCCGGATCGCTCGAACTACAGGCGCTTTCGGATCAAGACCATTCAAGGCCAGGATGACTTTGGCTCGATTGCCGAAGTGGTGCGGCGGCGTTATAAGCGGCTGTTGGAGGAATCCAGGGCGCCGGCTTCGGAATCGGCTGGACCGGCGCGGGACCGGGAGGAAGGCGAAGCAATTCCGCAAGCGTTGCAGGAGATGGTTGATGATGTCAGCGCTGCTGCCCGCCGGAAACGGCCCGTCCGGGCCGGGACCGATGCCGCGGCCGTGGACGCGCGTGAGCATCGGGCGCCAGGGGAATTGAAGCGCCGCGGCAAAGTCCAACTGCCGGACCTGATTCTGATTGATGGAGGAAAAGGACAATTGAATGCCGCCTGCAAGGAGCTTGAAAAACTGGGATTGGGCCACGTCCCGGTCATTGGGCTGGCGAAGGAGTTCGAGGAAATATTTCAGCCGGGAGAGAAGGAGCCGTTGCGACTGTCGCACGAGAGCGGCGCGCTGAAGCTGCTGCAGCGGGTTCGGGATGAATCGCACCGTTTTGCCAACACCTATAGCGCCCAGTTGCGGCTCAAGCGAATTTCTGAAAGCATTCTCGATGAATTTCCGAATATTGGCGAGCGTCGCAAGGCGGCCCTGCTCAAGAAATTCGGCTCCGTCCAGCGCATTCGGCTGGCGAGTGTGGAGCAGATTGCGCAGGTGTCCGGTTTTGGCGGCAAGGCAGCCGGCGAATTGAAGGCTTTTTTGGAAGCCCGGGAGGGAGGGG
>DASRKU010000288.1:0-9539 GCA_035648815.1 Verrucomicrobiia bacterium
GTCCCAAACGGTCGCGTCGACGGAATCGGATCGCTCCAGTTGGGATTCGATATCCAAATCTGCCCAGAGCCCGTGGATGCATTCGGCCAACTGCGGTCCGTTGGGGCGCGCGGAATGGCCCGCAATCCGGTTTTGAAAGCGGGCGAGGGGGCCGACGACTTTTTTGCGCAGGGTTTCCAGACGTTTTTCCAGGTCGGGGTTCCCCTCGATTCGGAGCGGCGCCTGCCATGCCTGGCCTTTCCAGCCGCGTGCCAGCGCTTCGTTCTCCAGCCAGTCCAGCTCGGCTTCGTCGGCCGGGAGCAAGCCCGTTTTCAGCGCGCCGAACCAGTCCTCGTGCTGCCAGTCGAACAGGACGGTGCGCAGGGCGCATCGGGTCAATTCGGCAAGAGGGTGATGCGCTGCCGGCTGCCGTTGATCGACGAAAAAAGGGATTTGAAACTGGCGCAGAGCGCGCGCCACAGGCTCCTGGAAAGTTTCAAGGTTCCGCACGATCACCGCCGCCTCGCGATACCGGCCTCCCTTCCGGACGAACCGGAGGATCTCGCGAGCTGCATGAGTCGATTCGCCTTCAGGATTGGGGCACGCGACGATCTGCAGCGAATCTTCGGTTGCGGGGCCGTCGAGGTTCTTGAATGGCGTGACATCGCCCCAGTATTTTTCGAGGTGTGCCAGAACGGGGCTGGCCGAAAAACGGCTCCGCTTCCTGTCGCGGGGGAGCTTTTCAACGGAGCAGGTTGCCCCGGGCACGGTCATCAGCCGCTCCCTGCACTCTTCAAACGTCGCGCGCAATGTCGACCATGGCGAAAGCCATGACTCGGGCCGTCCGGCTTTGGCCGGCGCGGCATCCAGGCAGAATGCCAGGGTGGCTTGTTCGCACCGCGGCAGGATGGCGGCGAGGAGGTTCAACTCCTGGCCGGTCATTTCCGCAAAGCCATCCAGCCAAAGTCCGCCCAACTCGCACGCCTGCGATCGGCTGGAGTTGTCTTTGGGATTCGCGGGAGTTTTGTTCAGCACTTCCGCCGCAAGGTCTGGAAGGCAGTAGAGATCTCTGAGTTGATGTTCCGAGTTCCAGGAAAAATAGGCTTCGAACAGCAAGGCCAGGTCCTGGAGTTTGGATTGAAGTTCCGGGCGCAGCCCGCCCTGGCCGGCCAGGCAGGCGACCCCTGCCGGAGTCAGCCCATGGCGCTGGAATTCACGGATTTGCTGGCTGACTTGCCGGGCGAATCCCGGCAACAGCGCCGTGGCGTGGAATAATTTGAGATCCTTGTGCTTCTGCGCCAGCAGCGCGCGAAAAACCATCAGGCGCCCGACATCGCTCAGGAGGTCCGGAGGCGTGATCCCCAGGTCGGTGAAAACAAATTCGGCCAGCCGCTCGAAGGACAGGATGCGAAGCCGGGTGTAGCCTTCCAGTTCGGGGTCCGAAAGGAGCTGGCGTTCCAATTGGAACGTGGCCTGTTTGGGGGCCAGCAGAATGAGCGGCGGCCCTTCCGGTTCTTTCCGCAGCGCCTCCCGGATTTCCGCAAGGCATCGGTATGTCTTGCCGCTCCCCGCGGGCCCCAGCAGAAATCGGATTTGCACGCCCGATTTTTCACGCAAACCCGCACCGGGCGCAAAGATTTATTTTGGGTAATTAGGGGTGGGGACGGCCCGTCCCTACGTTCTCAAGGCACACCGGACAGAGGAGTGACCACGAAACACACGAAACACACGAAAGGGGGCTGGGATTGTTTATTACGGGAGAACACGGCAACGGGTTGAATCCGCCGCGCCAGCACCTGGAGTGCGTGCGCTTTAGCGCCGCTGCGCGTTTATGCACGCCTATCGCGAGGGTTCGAGCCCGTGGCAAGGTCCAATCCAGAGCGCCGGTGAACCGGACGCACTCCATGCGCTATCGCGTTCGTCTCAGACGTGGGCGCCAGTTCACACTTCCACGACTTTTCCGGGCTGGGGTTGGAACACCTTGATTTTCGGCCAGCGTTCATGGATTTGCTCCTCGAACCAACGCCGCGATGGCTCCTCGCCGTGGCCGAGCAAAACCGCGCGGGGCTCCACCGTTCCGACAAAATCCAGCAGCTCCCCGCGGTTGGCATGTGCTGTCAGGTCAAATTCCTGCACTTCACAATTGCGCGTGAGGTTTCCGCCCGACGCGCTGAACAGAAAAGTTTCGCCCTGTTTGGCCGCTCGCAGGTGTCCGCCCGGCGTGCCCGGATCGGTGTAACCTACCAGGAAAATCGACTGTCGCGGGTCGCCTGTCATGCGCAACGCCAGGTCGTGCGCCGCGGTTTTTTCAGTCATCATGCCCGCCGTGATCACGAAGATGCGGCCGGAAAGGTTCATCGATTGCGCCTGGCCCTGCTCGAGCACGACAATATTGAGCGCTTCGTGCAATTGCAGGTTGGGGTGCTGCCGGTGAGAGCGGTGCGACTCAATATCGTAAATCTCGGTGAACACCCGGCCCAGGCCGCCCACGTAAATGGGCTGGCGCTTCAGTTTGCCTTGCGCAGTCATGATGGCCAGCAACGCCAGGATCTCCTGTGTCCGGCCCAGGGCAAACGTCGGGATGAGCACCGATCCCTTGCGCGCGAGCACTTGCTGGATCGCATGGCTCAAGCGTTCGATTTCTGATTCGCGGCTGAACCCGGGCGGGATCGGCCGATTGCCGCGCGTGGTTTCCATGATCAAGACATCGGCCCGGACATCTTCAAAACGCGCACTCTTCAGAATGGTTTGATCATGAAAACAAACATCGCCGGTGTAGAACAGTTTTTCCTTTTGCCCGCTCACCGCAATGCCCGCCGATCCCAGGGCGTGCCCGGCGTCATAAAACTCCAGCGTGGGCGAAAGGAAACCGGCGCGCGCCTTGGCAAATGCGCCCCAGTCCACCTCGCGGTTATACTTGAACCCCTGAAACCGCGCCGCGAGTTCGTCCAGCTCGTCATGGCGATAGAGCGGGTATTCCTTGATCCCGAGCTCATCCCGCTGCCGGGTCATGACGTTCACCGAGTTGTGCAGCACCCGTTCGATTAAAAAATAGCTGAGCTCGGTCATCAATACGTGCGCCTGCGGGAAATAGCGCAAGGCGATCGGGAGCGAGCCGACATGATCGTGGTGGCAATGCGAAATAGCCACCGCGTCCAGCTCGTGCTTCTTTACCAGGTCATACAGCGGCAGACCCGCTCTGCCTTCACGGCGGGGATGCGTTCCTGCATCCATCAGGAGATTGTGCCCTTCCATCTCCAGGAACCAGGCGCTGGCCCCAATGTCCGTATCCGGATTTAAATTTGTTATGCGCATAAATCAACTGCTTTGCCCTGCTCAAGTTCAGGAGAATAGCCGCGAGCAGCCGTGGATGGCATAAAAATCTGGGGCCCTGGACGTCGAGGGTCGAGAGTCGAAGGTCGAGAGGAAGAAGCCCTTACCCCATCCCTCTCCCATCCGATGGGAGAGGGTGCCCGCAGGGCGGGTGAGGGTTCGGGAGTGGGTGTGGGAGAGGGACGGGGTGAGGGTTGCCTTGAGTCTTTGCCAAAAAAACGTGACCTGTCCCCATTGTGGTATGGATATTTCAATTGGCGGTTGAACGGCGCTCGCTTACTTTCCGTCTTACACACAATGCGTCAATGCAGGAATATCACCCCGAGGCTGCGTCGGTGCGGAGTGCACCGCATCTTTTTCCAGACGGCGCTGTTCGCCCTGTGCGCGTTTGTTCTTCCCCTGTACGCGCAAAAAGTTCCCGTGACCGAGATCACCCTGTCCAACGGGATGCGCCTGCTGCAGGTCGAGCGGCACGATGAACCGACGGTTGCCGGAGGCTGGGTCGCCCACGTCGGCAGCGCCAATGAACATCCCGGCATGACCGGCATCGCGCATTTGTTCGAGCACATGATGTTCAAGGGCACGCCGACCATTGGGACGCGGGATTATGAGAAGGACCTGGCGATTTTGAACGAGCAGGAGCATGTGCGCGATGATATGCGCCAGGAAGAAAGACACATGCGGGCCCTTTATCGGCGCGGGGACATCGACGACCTGCTGAAACCCGAGGACTGGACGCCCCGTTACCGCGAATTGCACGAGCAGTTCGCGAAACTTGTCGACCAGGAGCGGCAGGTGCTCGTCAAAAATGAATTCTGGAAGATTTACGACGCCGCCGGCGCTTCGGGCATGAATGCCTTTACCTCCGAAGACATGACCGCCTATTTCGAAATCGTCCCGGCCAACAAACTCGAGCTCTGGATGTGGATGGAGTCCGAGCGCATCCTGCACCCGGTGTTTCGCGAGTTCTATGCCGAACGCGACGTGGTGTTCGAGGAGCGCCGGATGCGGACGGATTCAACGCCGCTCGGCAAATTTGAGGAGGAATTCAACGCGATGTTCTGGGAATCCTCGCCATATAGCTGGCCGACCGTGGGATGGCCCTCGGATATTTCGGCCATCTCCAAAGCGCAGGCTGACGCCTTTTATGCGGCCTATTATTGTCCGCAGAACATCACACTCATCCTGGTGGGAGACATGAAGCCGGGCGACGTGGAAGCGCTTGCGCGGAAATATTTCGAGCGAATCCCGCGCGGACCTGGAAATCCTCCGGACGTGGTGACGACCGAGGTCAAACAACTGGCCGAAAAACGAATGAACGCGGAGGCCGACACGAACCCGCAAGTGGATATTCTCTGGCACACGGTTCCATTCCAACACAAGGATTCCTACGCGCTGCAAATCCTTGGGCAGATTCTCTCGACCCGCACCGGGCGGTTGTACAAGGACCTGGTGCTGACGAACGACCTGGCGACGCAGGCTTACGCGAGCCAAACGTCGCAGAAGTGGGAAGGTTATTTCAACGCGGGAGCCGAGGCGCGCGAATCCAAACCTCCGCAGGCAGTCGAGCAGCGCATCTATGCGAACATCCGCAAACTGCAGACCGAGCCCGTCCCCGCCGAAGAATTGCAGAAGGTCAAAAACAATTTCGCCGCGGCCGAATACCGCCGTCGCACCTCCAATGATGCCATCCTGAAGCAACTGATTCATGACGACGGCAATGGCGACTGGCGCGAGATCAATGAATCGGGGCCAAAACTCCAGGCCGTGACAGCAGCCGATGTCCTGCGTGTTGCAAACAGGTATTTGACGAAGGAAAACCGGGCGGTTGCGATTTATGCGCGCAAGGCCGGCGCGGGGGAAAAGAAACCATGAACTGTCTTTTCACTGGCTGTTTGTTGGCGCTGCTGTTGAGTAGCGGTGCTTCGGGCGCCGCGGCTCCGGACGCCCAATCGGGCATTCCGGCGCGGCCGGAAGAATTAAAATTCCCGTCCCTGGCGTACGACCCCCCCGCTCCGGCGCAATATCGCGTGGTTTTGAAGTCGGGCCCTGTCGCGTACGTTGTTCCCGACCACGAACTGCCCCTGGTGAACATCGTGGTGTACGTGCACACCGGGGAATATCTCGATCCGGCCGGCAAGGAAGGCCTGGCCGACCTCACGGGCACATTGCTGGAGAGCGGCGGCACCCGATCCAAAACGGCTGAACAATTGCAGGAGCGGCTCGCGTTCCTTGCCGCCCAACTCCGGTCCAGCATTGCAGGCCCTATCGGCACGGTGAGCCTGAACCTGTTGTCAAAGGATACCGACGAAGGCCTGTCGATCCTGCGCGAAGTCTTGAGCGCGCCGCGATTCCAGGAGAACAAGGTCGCTCTGCGCAAGCAACAGATGATCCAGGCCATGCAGGAACGCAACGATGACCTGTCGGAGATCGAATCGCGCGAGGCGCAGTTCCTCGCTTACGGGGAGCAGTTCTGGGCCAACCGCTACTCAACCGCCGCGTCGGTGCGGGCCATTACCCGCGAGGACCTGGAATCGTTTCACCGGAAATGGTTCTTCCCGTCCAATGTTGTCGTGGCCGCAAGCGGCGATTTCGACCGCGCCGCGATGATTCAGAAACTGGAAAAAATGTTTGCCGACTGGCCGTTTGCGGGCCAGCACGCGCCGCCGGTCCCGTCCAATACCATGTTTGCCGTCGAGGGCATTTATCTCGTCAACAAACCGGATGTCAACCAGGGCAGGGTGACCATGATGCTGCCGGGCATTCTGCGCGATAATCCGGATATTTACGCCGTGCAAGTGATGAATGACATCCTGGGCGGGGGCGGGTTCAGCTCGCGCATTTTGAACCGCGTCAGGTCCGATGAGGGGCTTGCGTACTCCGTCCGGTCCAGCTTTCCGGGCGGGACCTATTATCCGGTTCCGTTCCGGGTCGGCTTCCAATCCAAATCCCGGACGGTGGCGTATGCGGCCTCGCTGGTGCGGGAGGAATTAAAGCGGATCGCCTCGGCCCCCGTGAGCGAAGCGGAATTGGGCATCGCCAGGAAAGGATTGATTGAGCGATTTCCCCGAAATTTCACGACGAAGGCGCAGGTGGCCTCGATTTTTGCGCAGGATGAATATACCGGCCGATACGCCCGGGATCCGGATTATTGGAAACAATATCGTTCGCGGGTAAGCGCGGTGGGCATCGAAGACGTGCTTCGGGTTGCTAAGAAGTACCTGGATGTGGACAAGCTGGTGATCCTGGCGGCGGGGAACAAAGAGGACATTCTGCGGGGCTATCCCACGCACCTGGTCAATTTTCCCGACCTGGCGGGCGGCCGAGTCACGGAACTGCCGCTGCGCGATCCGTTGACAATGAAACCGCTGCCCCTGTCCCCCCCGTAGCGGCGTCTCGTAAGAGCGCGGCCAACATCAAAACTCCTCCGTTCCCTCGTTACCTTCTGTTAACGCCTTTCCGCGTCTCTTTAAATAGTCCTCCAAACAACTTGTGGACACCAAGCAAACGAAGGAAACGAAGGATTATGTAGGGCCGCGCTGTGCGCGGCCAGGCGCTTTCCAGAGTTCCTCCACATCCCATTGTTGGGCTCCGCGGCTTCGCGGCTTTGCGTGAGGCCAGGCCTCTGCCTGCCTTCCATGGATCCTGAGATTCGTGCTTTCAAAAAACCGGCTTTCTTGTCAGGGTAACCGCTGGAGATTCTCATGGATGGCACCAAAAAGATTTTATTCGTTGAGGACGACGTTCTCATCGCCCGCATTTACCGGCCACGACTGGAAGAGGCGGGCTTCCAGGTCGCTGTCGCAGAGGATGGCCTGGCGGCGATGAAGCTGTTGATGGATTACAAGCCGCACATCGTGGTGCTGGACCTGTTGATGCCGAAGATGACCGGCGTGGATGTCATCAAATTCATCCGGGCTCAACCGCAGCTCAAATCGACGCCGGTCGTGGTTTTTTCGAATGGATTTCTTCAGAAGATCTGGCAGGAAGCCGCCGCGGTGGGTGTGCAGCAGATGGTGTTGAAGTCCTCGGCGACTCCGGCGCAATTGATCGAACTTCTCAACGGTCTGCTGAAGCCGGGGAGCGTGGGCGCCGGCAAGTCTTCCGCCTCTGCAGCCAGTCCGCAGTCAACGGTCGCGTCCGGGACCGCTTCGCGCGAGAGCGCGGCGGGTTTCCGTGATCGCATCCGCCGTGATTTTTTCGCGCAAATCCCCACCATCTCCAGGAGCCTCCAATGCGCGTGCCAGGGCTTTGTGACGGCCCCGCGCGGCCCCGAGAATTTGCTGCGCCTGGAGGAGTTGAGGCGCAGGAGCGGATTTTTGACACACATGACAGGAATGGCCGGGAGTTACCGGATTGCCCAGCTATCCAGCGCCCTGGAAGCGCTGCTGTTCGAACTGCAATTCAACCCGGCATCCAGCACCAGCTCCGTGCTGCACACGATTTCCTCGACGGTCGATCTGCTGGTGGCGTCGCTGGCTCGAGCGCTTGAGCCCGATGAACAATGTCTCTCCCCAACCCATATTCTCCTGGTGGACGATGACAATGTGTCGAAGCACACGCTCATGCTGAGCCTGGCGCGCGCGAACCTAAAGACCGACGCTGTGGGCGATGCGCTCCCCGCCCTGGAAAAACTGCGAAGCAATTTTTACGATGTGGCGATCCTGGACATCAATCTTCCCGGAATGACGGGAATCGCCCTATGCCAAGAGATGCGAAAAATGCCGGCGCATGAAAAAACGCCTGTCATTTTCATCACCAGTTATGCCGAATTCGAGCCACTGGCACGGTCGATCCTCAAGGGGGGCGATGAGCTGATTGGAAAACCAATCATGCCGGTTGAACTGACGGTGAAGGTGATCGCGCAATTGCTGAAGCGCCGCCTGCAAATGACTCCGGCAACCTGAGCCACACCCCGGCCAGCTTCCCTGCCATCGCGCTGGGCTTATGACGGCGGTCGTGCCTCGAATCTCCCGTATCGCAAGGCGAGCGCCGGCAGAACGAAAAGATTCAACAACGTCGAAGTGATCAATCCTCCCACGATCGTAATGGCCATGGGGCCTTCGATCTCGCATCCTGCGGCTCCGGAGCCGATGGCCAAAGGGAGCAGACCCAGCGCGGTGACCAGGGCTGTCATCGGGATGGGCGACAGTCTTTCGACGGCGCCGCGCAAGGCGGTTTCAAGGCCCCAGGTCATGCCTTCCTCGCGCACGAGGTGTTCGAAATGGGAAATCATCATGATGGAATTGCGCATCGTGATTCCGAACAGGGTTACAAAACCGACCAATGTCCCGAGCGAGATTGCCGCCGGACCGGCTCCGAACGCACTGGCAAGAAGAATGGCAGCCACCCCGCCCACCATCGCAAAAGGCACGTTCGCCAGCACCAGCAACAAATTCCGCGGGTTGCGAAAAACAATGGCCAGCAGCACGAGAATGTCGACAGCCGCGATTGCCGAATGCTTGTTGGCGCGCTTCCGCTTCGGCTGTGGCGGCGCCGCTGAACTCCAGGTAAACGCCGGGAGGGACCTGGACCTTGTCCGCCAGGACTCTCTGCGCCTCCGCCACAAACGATCTCACGTCGCGGCCGCTCGGGTTGCACGTGACCGTCTGACGACGCCGGGCTCCGTCGTGGAGGATCGAATAGCGCCCCGTCGTCATAAAAATGTCCGCCAGCTCCCGCAATGGGCTCCGCGATCCCTGCGCGTTGGCCAGGATCAGCGAGCCGACCGCTTCGGGATCCTGCCGTTCCCGTTCCGGCAGGATGACAGCGACGTCGATGAGTTGGTTCGCCTCATAGACATGCGCCGCCACCGTGCCCTGATAGGCCGTCTCCAGGGTTTCCAGAACGTCCAGAGGCCGAAACCCGAGTTGAATCAGCCGGTCCGGACGCAACCGTATGGCAAGGCGGGGCGATCCCGGAGGCGATTTTACCTGCACATCCGCCGCCCCGCGCACGGACGACAACACGCTGGCAACCTCATTGGCTTTGGCATCGAGAACGTCCAGGTCATTCCCGAAAATATTGACAACGACCTGAGCGGTTTCCCCGGAGAGTGTCTCTCCCAACCGGTCCCCCAGGAACGTCAGCACTTCGGATTGGATGCCGGGGAATCCGGCGAGGGTTTGGCGAATGTCGTTCTGCACTTTGGCTTCATCCTGGGATCCGGGTTTAAGTTCGACATGAAATTCACAGCGGTGGGGTCCCCAGGTGTCTTCGCCTTGTTC
>DASRKU010000289.1:0-5851 GCA_035648815.1 Verrucomicrobiia bacterium
GGCCACAATGCTTTCTGCCAGGTTCGGAATCAATTCAGTTAAAGGCGCAACTCCATCGTCCACCCATCGCGTCTCTCACAACGCTTTCGGACTGAACCTCAGCCTGCTCCTCCCCGTTCTCCTCATCATGCTCGCGATAACCCCTGGCGCCCACGCGGACACCATCAGCGTCCAGTCAGTGGCCGACGCGGACATCGAACAGCACAGTCCCAATTCCAATTTCGGGGGCGATATCTCCGTTGTTTCAGGAACATTAGGATCCAATATCGGCAATGAAATCCGCCGCGCACTTTTCCGTTTTGATTTGTCCGGGAAGCTTCCTGCGGGCGCGGTGATCAACTCGGTGACAGTCCAGTTAAAGGTGGTTAAAATTCCCGCCAGTTCTGCGAATTCGACCTTTGACCTCCGGCGGATCCTGCAGAATTGGTCCGAGACCAGTGTCACCTGGAACCAGCACCTGCCTGGGGCTCCCTGGGCTTCGCCGGGCGCCATGGGACCCGGCGACTGCGCGGCGGCCAGTTCGAGCGTCTTTGTTTCCGGCCTGGGCACCTACACCTTTCCATCCACGCCTGCGCTCGTCGCCGACGTGCAATCCTGGGCCGATCAACCCTCCGGGAATTTCGGGTGGCTCCTGGTCAGTGAGCAGGAAGTCACCCCGGAAACGGCCCGCAGGTGGGGCGCCCATGAAGACCCGGCAAACGCCCCTGTCTTGACAGTCGACTTTTCTCCGCCTCACCTGGCGATCCTCACGCCACCCCAGAGCCAGTCCGTGTCGGCAGACGCCACCGTCCTCTTCAGCGTGACCGCCTCGGGCGTCTACGAAGTTGTCGTCAGCGATCAAACCGGCGGCACCACCAACGCCTCCGCGACCCTCAGCGTGCAACCTATCATCCTGCCGCTGCCAACCGTGCGCTTTGTCACTCCCACCAACGGACAACGCTTTGTCGCCCATTCCGATGTCGTGGCTCTTGTCGATGCCGAGGCCACTAATGGAACCATCCTCGCTGTCAATTTCTCGCTGGGCACCAACCAACTGGCCTCCGTGACCAACCCGCCGTATTCCATCACCCTGACCAATGTCCCCGCCGGATCTTCCTTGCTCTCGGCCATCGCCATCGACAGCAACGGATTCTCCAATTCAGCCGTCGTTTTCTTCCAGGTTTTCGAACTGCCCCAAATTACCATCACGCACCCCGTCGAAGGACAGAAATTTGTGTTTGGAACAAATATCCTGTTGCAGGCGGCGGCGACCTCCACCGGCCCCGCGATCAGCAGCGTGGTCTTTTTCGCCGACGATCAGCAAATCACCACCGTCCTGACCGCGCCGTACACGTTTCAATGGACGCCGGACCTTGCTCGAGATTACGTGCTCACGGCCGTGGTCGTCGATGAAACGGGTGTGAGAGTCACGTCCGCCCCGGTCAAGATCCGTGTTTTTCTTCCGGATTCCACGAAGCCGACGCTTGCCATTACAAATGCCCCGGCCAATTTCAGCCGCTTCTCAGCAGCGTCCATCAAGCTGGCTGGAACAGCCGCGGACAACATTGGCCTGGATCATGTGGAAGCCCAAATCAACGGCGGCGGCTTCAACCCGGTTTCTGGAACCAATGCGTGGGAGGCCGATCTCACGCTGCTTCCCGGAAAAAATACCGTGCAGGTCCGCAGCGTTGATTTGGCCGGGAACACCTCGTTCCCATCCACTCGATTCTATACGTATACCGTGATATCCATGCTGCAGGTCCGGACTGTGGGGCAGGGGAGCGTGACTCCCAATTTGAACAGCCGCCTTCTGCAAGTCGGAAGTATTTATGCACTGAACGCCAGGCCGGCCAGGGGCAATATTTTTGGCAGGTGGACTGGCGCGCCATTCCAGGGGCCCGCGCTCCGGTTTATGATGCAGTCCAACCTGATCCTGGTCGCCGAGTTCGTTCCGAACCCGTTCATGCCGGTGCAGGGCGTCTACTCCGGGCTGATCTCAAGCACAAATCCCCTGAGCGCCGAGGGCAACGGCCTGTTGTCGCTGCTCCTCAGCAGTTCCGGGGCGTTCAGTTGCCATGTCACGGTGGATGGGAAGACATACTCGACGCACGGACAGTTCGGTTTCCTGGGACACGCTCATGCCGCAGTGCTGCGGTCCGCCTTGCAGCCAATCGCCTTGTCGCTCGACCTGGATCTCACCAATGCCCCGCCGACCATTCGCGGGGTGGCGGCCGAGAACGATTGGGTCGCGACGTTTGGCGGCGACCGGAATGTCGACAGCGCCCCGCAAGCCGGTAATTATTCCTTTTCCCTGAGCGCCCCGGGACAGGCGCCGGAGGTTGAAGGCAAGGCGCTTATTTCCAAATCCGGCATGGCGAGTTTCAGCGGAATGCTGCGTGAGGGGCGCCGGTTCAGTTTTGGGACGAGAATTGCCGCGGACGGCTCTGCGCCATTTTACGTATCGATCAACAGGACCAATGAATGCCTGGCCGGACGGATGCAGTTCAGTTCCACAAGCCCGTTCGTGAGCGGCTCCGTGCAATGGATCCTTTCCGGCACCAACGGGTTCTCCACCGCCCTGACGGTTTCGCCGTAACGAAAATGCGCCCGATGCGGCGCCGCAGCACCGTAGGTGCGGCATCTGTGAAGGCACGGACCGCATATAATCGCCCGTCGGAAGCGCAAGACGGACCCTCACCCGCCCTTCGGGCACCCCTCTCCCATCGGATGGGAGAGGGGCGGGGTGAGGGTCCTCTCACGTTGATCAGGAGATCGCGACTGAGTATTTCGTGCCTTCCGAGGGCTGATCGGATTTCCAAAGGATGGTGAACTCGACCGTCGCATTCCGGGCCAGGTTGCCGGTTGGCAGGTCCGCAAACCACAATGAGAGCGTGTTGTTGCGGGTTGCGCCAACCGTCGTTCTCGTCGCCCAGTTGTCGACCGACCAGGCGATGGCCGCATCCGCGGCCAGAATGATGCGCAACGTCTTTCCAAAAGGCATGCGCCGGAGCGGGTGGCGGAGACTCCAGATTTCATATCGGCTTTTCACCGGAGCTGTCACGTAACGTTGAAATGCGGGCTCGACCCGGTCAAAACAGACGCCGTCGCGCCGGCTGCGCACGAGCGACACATACTCCGCGTGCGACCAGCACAGCGGCATTGCCGCGCCGGTGGGCTGACCGCGCATCATGCTTTGATCCGCCAGGTCCTCGCCGTCCCAAAGCTGTTCCGCCAGCATCGCCCCGGCATTGGCGAACTTCTCCATGGCCGCGATCAATGGCATCGGATCATTGCCTGCGGCAAGCTCGTAATGACCGCGTTCTCCCGTCAATATCGGCCACGACCGTCCGACGCCTGTCCCATCGAACGCGCTCCCATCGTCCTTTTGCCCGTATCCGTCGTGATTGTACCGGCGCCAGCACGGGCCTTGCGGCAAGTCGCGCTTCAGCACCCGATCCATCACCCGGATCGAATCCCGCACGATGGGATCGTCCGCAGCGCGAATCCCCAGCCGCACCAGGTGAAGAAAATCGCCTCCAACAACATTCCGCGCCGGATACAAACCTCCGCCATTGGCGACCGCCAGCACCGTTGCGTTTGGATCCGCATGAGGATCGGGCGACTGCGAATCCGTCGGATTGATTCGCACATAATGGCGCTGAAATCCCTCCACCAACTCGCCCCGGGTCGTCACGGTCCATTCTTCCAGGTGCGCGGCCAGCCAATCCGCATACCCCAAAATGAAATCGGCAGCGTCCTTTTCAGCGCAGTCCCTGGCGAATTCCGCGGCGCAGACCAGGCTGGCGATGACGATGGCGAGCGTTGACGGCGAGTAACCGGAGTTCTCCTCCCACCGCTCCTGGGCCGTGACCGGCCCATTCCGAATCAGGTAGGACGCCGCGCGAAAAATCATCACCCGCGGATCGAACAATCCAAGGTCGGCGCCCTGGTTTCGCAAACGCCACGCCAGTAGAATCGGGGCGGCCATTTCATCAAGCTGCAGACCGGACCAGTATGCTTCGCCATTGATCCAGCTATTCTGCGGAAACAACCCATCCTCCCGCTGTATGGCCGCCAGCCAGATCAACGCCCGCAAAGGCGTGCTCGTCTGACCCGAGGCAAGCAAAGCTGTCGCGCTCTGCACCAGGTCCCGTGTCCATACCAGGTGATATCCGCCCAGATCATTGTCGTTCTTCGTCTCCCCCCACGGGATGCTCATCGACGCAATCAGCGCCCCTTCGAACGTCTTGTCCTCATGCGCCAGCAGGATGCACCGGCTCAATCGATACAAGTGCCCGCCATCCGCCGTGTGATTGCTAAAGTCGAATTTCGGATTGATGACGGTGCGTTGCCATTGGCGGACATAAGCTTCACGATGGACCGCGAACGGGTCGGCCAGCGATTGCAGCAGCTTCGCCACAGTGCTCTGGCAACTGCGGCCGAGGGCAATCGCAATCGTGCATTCACCGGCATCGTCCAGGTTGACTTCGGCTGTCAACGCAATGTTGCCGTTGTCGGCCGAGCGAAATTCCCAGTCCATTCTGAAACGTCCAGCGCCCGGCGCGCTTTCCCGCGCTTTCATCAGGTCTTGCCACCCGTCGCTGGCGCCCACATAACCCACTGAACGTCGGGAAAATCCGTTGCTGCTTCCCATGACCAGGTGGACATCGCCCCGCTCGGCATGGAGCAATTGGTTGCCGCCGATTTCTGAACACCATCCGGAATTACCGGTCCCGTAACGCGCCAGGTGCGGCGCCAGCAACGCATATAATCGCAGCCTCCCGCGCAAGGTTTCATCCAGCACTTCCAGTTTGGTATGCACCAGCAGCACGGACCGGTGCGGATCGGTCAACACGTGCTTCACAATTCGGTAACGTCCGCCGGGTTCCGAATTGGTGAGACGATAGAAAACGCAGTCGCGTTCGGGATATTCAATCCGGTGATCCAGGTCGCGCTTTTCCTCGTGGCAGAATGTATCGCCGTCGCTGATGAGGAACTGAAAATCGCGCGTGTTGGGCTGATCCACGTGCGGATAATAGATCTCGTTGACGATCCCGTGGCTGAGGGTGAACCAGAGGCGGCAACTGGTATGATAAGCGGTGCCCAGGCCTTCTTTCGCGCTGGACGTCCAGCGCGGCTCGATGCCGGGTGCGCCAAAGGCAACCGGGTTTTGGGACGGATTCATTTTAATATTTCCGCGGGTTTCGCACAGCATCGTTGATTTGACCGCCTGAATCAAATTGCTTTCCGGCATGGGGATTGAACTGATAGGAATTCTTTGTGACCCGCGACGACTCTAATCCGTCAATGCCTGGCCTCGGCACAGCCCTGGGCGTTTTGCGCCATCGCGCGTTTCTTATCTTCTGGCTCGGGGCCTTGATCTCCAACGTTGGCAACTGGACTGAGAACGCCGCCCAAAGCTGGGCCGTAACAACCCAGACAGTCGGCAGCCCGCACCAGGGCCTCCTGGTCGAAACCCTGCAGTTTGCCGACTTTTGCCCGGTGCTCCTCCTGGCCCTCATCGCCGGCGTCATATCGGACCGGGTGAACCGGAGGGTCTGGATCATTATTTTGCAGAGCGCCGCCTGTGTGCTCGGCGCGGGCCTTGCCGTGGCGGCCTTCATGGGCCGGGCAACACCATGGCTCGTGATCACGTTCACCTTCCTGGAAGGCATCGTCTGGGCTCTCAATGGCCCCGTCATCCTGGCCATCGTGCCCAGCCTCGTCCCGCGCGCAGAATTGCATCGCGCCCTCGCGCTCAACTCCGTCCAATTTAACATGGCCCGGCTCTGCGGCCCCATGCTCGCAGCCGCGTTGATTGGCACCGTCGGCGTCGCCGGCGCTTTCACCTTCAATGCCTTCACGTTCATTC
>DASRKU010000290.1:0-5172 GCA_035648815.1 Verrucomicrobiia bacterium
GCGCCATACAGTCCCATATTCCCTATTTGTCCCATAGGACAAATAAGCCTAACAGACTATGTGACAGTCTATTGCAATTCAGTAAAACCTCTGGCATGTCCAAGGCTCTTATATTCTGGAAAGCAAAAGCTAACCAACAAAAGAAAACAAGATATGAATCTAACACGATGGCAAAGACCTGATTTGGCAACATGGGCGGGATTTGGACGCCTGTCGGATTTACGGGATGAGATCGACCGGTTATTCGAGTCGCCTCTATCCGAGTTTACACGCGCTTCGCAACTGCTGAGCGGTTGGACTCCGGCGCTGGACATGCACGAGGACAAAGACAATGTCGTGATCGTCATGGAACTGCCGGGAATGAAAAAGGAAGACATCGACATCTCTCTGCATAACGGGAGCTTGACCATTTCGGGCGAGCGCAAGAACGAGGAGAAGTATGGCGATGCCGAGGTATATCGCGCTGAGCGGTTCGTCGGCAAGTTTCAGCGGTCGGTGACTCTGCCCGCGCCCGTATCCGCCGACAAAGTGACAGCGCAATACAAAGAAGGTGTTCTGACAATTACGCTGCCGAAGTCAGAGGAAGCGAAACCCAAACAAATCGAGGTGCAAGTCAGCTAATCACCTGGCCCAATCACCACAACCAGAAAAGGAAATAAGAAATGAAAGCAACAGTGGAAAACAGACCTGTGAACAGCCAGGCCTCACCGCAGGAGTATGTGGCTCCGGAAGTAAACATTTTCGAAACCAAGGACGGATACATCCTGGAAGCCGAAATGCCGGGCGTCAACAAAGAGGGCCTGGAAGTCACCCTGGAAGGAAGCGAGATCGCCATCACGGGGCACCGCAAGGTTTTGTCACCCGGCGGCACGCCCGTCTTCCGCGAGCGGAACGACGCCGATTTCCGGCGCGTGTTCGAATTGGATCCCGCGATCGATACCGGGAAAATCTCGGCGAAAATGGATCAGGGAATTTTGACCCTCACGCTTCCCAAATCCGAGCGCGTCAAACCTCGGAAGATCACGGTCGCGTGAGCTGATGTTCCATCTTCCCGGACGGGGCCGCCGTATGCGCGCCCGTCCGGGGAGATTTGCGCCGTTCCGGGTGCCATGCTACTGCGTGAACGGCGATTCCATCTTCGTGACCAAATTCGACGCAGTGACGGTGCAGAAGTGGTTTCCAATCGGATCCTTCGGCAGAGTGCACGTGGTTTGGTTCGTGTTCAGGACGAGAGCCCACGTCCGCATGGGTTGCCTGAGATCGGTCGTATGATACACGTTGAAGGTGATGTTTGTGGTGAGTGCGGGATAATTCCAGTTCAGCGTGATCGTGCCTCTGGGAAGCACAATGGCTGCCGCCGATCTGAAGCCGCCTGCTGAAATGCCCAGTAGAAAGCTCGCCAGGACCATGAGACTTTTCTTCATACTCCCTCAATTTGGAGCCCGTCTCTACAGGAGTGAAGTCGGCGTCAGGATCTTAATATTGTGAGACTCCGTGGCGTCGTGCGTCGGTGTTTGGCTGACAGTACGGAAGAAGGTGGCCAACTTGTCCGCCGTAGCTTTAGCGAAGGCGTACGGGCGGGCGGAGTGGAAGTGCGAAAGACGAGATGCAAGGGCGATTAGTGGGGACGAGCCGTCCCCACTCCGCCGCCGCTCGTCCTTCGCACTTCGCACTTCGCACTTCGCACTTCCCCCTCGCCATCATCCGGGTCCTTCGAGCCTTCCGTATTTTCGAATCTCGGGCCAGATCCATGCCACGGCCACGACCACCAGGATTGTTCCGAACCCTCCTGTGACGACGGAGAGGGTCGCTCCCATGGCGATGGAATTGCCCAGGGTGGGTCCCAGGAGTTGGGCGACAAAACCCGATTCAAACCCGCCCAGTTCGTTGGAGGTTCCGATGAACAGGCTGTTCACCGCCGAAACCCTGCCGCGCTTTTCGTCCGGGGTCAGCAGTTGCACGAGCGCATGCCTGACGACGACGCTGACGTTGTCCACAGCGCCGCAGATGAACAGCATCAGGAAAGAAATCCAGAACCAGTGGCTGAGCCCAAAGAGAATGGTGGCGACCCCGAAAATCGCGACCGACCAGAGCATGGCGCGGCCTGCTTTTTGGAGCGGCGGACGGTGCGTCAGGAACAGCGCGCACAGGACGGCGCCGATTGGCATCGCAGCCCGAAGCAAGCCCAAACCGTCGGGACCCGCCTTGAGGATGTCCTTGGCATAAATGGGCAGGAGCGACACGGCGCCGCCCAGGAACACGGCGAACATGTCCAAAGTAATCGTTCCGAGAATGATTTTGTTGCTGAACACGAATTTGAATCCCGCGCCGAGGTTGCTCAAAGACAGCGGCTGGCGGCTGGCGACGGTGTGCTGTCGGCGAATGCAGAGCACCAATCCAAAACAGGTCAGGGAAGCGACTCCATTCAGGGCATAAACAGCGGCTGCGGGGTGAGAATGCACTTTGATCAGCAAGGCGATCAGGACGCCGCTGACCGCCGGGCCCAGCACGGACGATAACTGAAAGGTGCCGCTGTTGAACGTCACGGCCTGGGTGAACTGGGAGCGCGGCACCAGGTGCGGCAGGAATGCTGCGCTGGCCGGCCACAGGAATGTCCGCCCCGCCCCCATGAAGACCAGGCAAAGATAAATCCAAGCCACGGGGGCGTTCACAGCCGAAATGAACATCAGTCCAAAGCTGGCGGCGGCCATCAGCAACGTTGTGGCGAGGATCACCTGTTTGCGGCTGAAATTGTCCGCCACGTGGCCCGCCGGGAGCGTGCACACGAACATCGGGATCATTTGCGCGAGACCCACCAACCCCAACACCAGCGCCGAGTGCGTGCGCTCGTACAATTCCCAATCGACGGCCACGCTCAACATCTGCTGTCCAAGCGAAGCGACGAAGCGGCCCACGAGGTAAACCAGGAAATCCCTGTTCTTTAAAACGTCGTACGAACCGGCCGCGGCTGCGCCGGGCGCCTCGGCCTGTTCCGCTGATATTTCCGGGTCTTCCATTCTGCGGCCCTGAACTTAGCGATCTGGCCGCAGAAGGAAAACTCCGAACTACTCGGTGAAAACCCGGCGGGCCGGCCCCTTTAGTGTGTTCATTTTGGCCGATGCCGGTAACCTCAATCATGGCCCTGGTCAGAATTCTGGTTGACGGCTACAGCCTCCTGCACAGCTGGCCGGAGCTGGCGCCTGGCAAAGCGCGGTATTCCGCCAGTGCCCGGGACGAGTTGATCCGCATTCTGACCCTGTACCGCGACGCCACCGGCACGCCCGTGACCATTTTCTTCGACGGATCCCAGCCGCGCGCCGGCAAGGCATCGGATGCAGCGTCGACGCCTGAACTGGAAATCCTGTACTCACACGCCGGCCAGACCGCCGATCAAATGATCGAGCGCGCCGCGCATCGTTTCAGCCCCTATGGGGAAATCCTGGCGGTGACGGACGATCATGCCGAGCGCGACACCGTCATCAGCCTGGGCGGGATGGCCGCCGCCTGCGCCAATTTCATTCAGGAGATCGAAAGCGCGCTCAGGAGTTTGCAGGATGAAATCCGGCACCATAATCGCGGCGAACAAACCAAATTCCGGCGCCGCCACTGAGCCGAACAAAAAACTTGCGGCTTTGGCGGGTTTAGAGCTTTTGGCATACAGCCTGCGTGATATGATCCGTTTCAGATTGTTCCATCTTGATTCTGTGCGCGCCCGAAAATTCATGATGTTGGCCGTGGTTTGCCTGTTCTGGTTCTTGCCCCGAACCTCTTCAGCGCAATCCAACGCGCCGGCTTCAACACACCGCTGGCTTCTCGTCGTGCAAACGACCGCATCCATGCAACCCCGCGCGGCAGCGATCCAGCACATCGCCAGCTCCATGGTGTTCTCCGGGATGGACGGTCAAATGAAGCAGGGCGACACACTGGGTGTCTGGACGTACAACGATAAACTCCACGCGGGTTCGTTTCCGATGCAGGAATGGGCTCCTACGAACAGCAAGACAACCGCGCAGCGGGTCTACAAGTTTTTGAGCGCTCAACCCTTCGAGAAGCAGGGCCTCATCGAGGGCTTTTTCCCCGAAATAGAGCGCCTGATCGAACAATCGGATTTCATCACCGTTGTGCTGCTGACCGATGGACAGGAGAAAATGAGTTTCACGCCTTTCGATGAGTCGATCAACGCCAAGTATGACGCCTGGCGCAAAGATCAGGAAAAGGCCGGGGTGCCCTTTGTCACGGTGCTCCGGGGTGAGAAAGGCCAAATGGCCAGTTTCGCGGTGACAATGCCACCGTGGCCGCTCGAACTGCCGCCCATGCCTCCCGATGCGCCTCCTCCAAAACCTGCTGTCACCAAAACCATTCTCGCCACCGCTCCACCCGTTGTTCCGAATCTAATCGTGTCCGGCAAGAAGCCGGAGCCATCAACCAACAGCGCCAACCCACCGGCTGCCATCGCCTCAGACCAAGCGCTGCCCAGGACCGAATCCGACACGTGGATGTCCGCGGAAACCCCCAAGGCCCTTCCCGGCACCAATGTGATTGCCGCACATCCCCAGGTCGCAGCCGTTCCGGCGGCCGCGTCCAAAACAAACTCGAAAACCCTTTGGTGGCTGGCAATCATTCCCGTCCTGCTGATGGCCGGCATCCTTCTCCGGGCCGCCTTGCGCCCGCGCACCCAGACAAAGATCAACCTGAGGAAGCCGGGACAAGGTTGAGCCCACAATTCCGGTTCTCTACGGCTTCTCCCGATTCCCGATCCTCAGCCATAGTGTTTTCAAATAGGCCGGCTCCGCGCGCGCGATTGGAAAATCCGGCGGCTGCGGAGCATAATGACGGTCGAGAACTTTCCTTTTGGATTTGCGAATCGCCATCTCGATTTCCGCCACGAAATCCTCCGGCGCCCAGCCGGCCGCATTGCTTGCGGCAAACAGAACACCGCCTTCCCTGAGCACCGCCAGGGCCGCCCCCACCAGTTCCGGATAATCTTTCCTGACGCGAAACGGCCCGCGCTCGCGCGATTGCGAGAACGTCGGCGGATCCAGCAGGACGACATCGAATAACCGCGCTTTCTTTGCCAGCCGCCCCAGCCAATCAAAAGCTTCCCCGTAAATAAAATCGTGCCCGGCCGGATCCAGCCCGTTCAATGCGAAATTCCGCTTTCCCCAGTCCAGG
>DASRKU010000291.1:0-2062 GCA_035648815.1 Verrucomicrobiia bacterium
TACGGAGGACAGGTCGGATGGGAGAGGGCCGGGGTGAGGGTTGCCTCCTCTCGACTCTCGACCGTCGACCGCCTTGCTATCCCTTTGCGGGTTCGGAGTTCGATGCGGTGCCCGATTTCCATTGCGTCACGGCTCCGGCACAACGACCGCAGATTGTCGGATACTCGGCGTTCGAACCCACGTCGGTTTCCCAGTGCCAGCAGCGCTCGCATTTGCGACCGTCGGCTCTCAGCGCGACGATCGATCTGGCGGTGTCCGAAAATTCTATTTCCAGGCTGGAAACATTCAGAAGCTCGCGCAACTCCGCCAGATGATCGCGGGCAACGCTGAGTTCAGACGCCGGTCCGGTCAATTTCAGTTTGGCTTCCAGGGCTTTTCCGAGAGTTTTATTCCTGCGCACTTCCTCCAGGACGCCCAACGCCTGGTTGCGGATCTCAAACAGCTTCTGCCATGCGGCGTGCTCCTCAGAACCGATCGACACCTCGCGCGGCGTCCATTCCTGCAGATGAATGGACTCGGACTTTTTTCCGGGAACATATTGCCACGCTTCATCGGCGGTGAAGACAAGGATGGGCGAGAGCATTTTGCACAGGGCCCGGGCCAGCAGATGCAGGGCCGTCTGCGTGGAGCGGCGTCGATGCGAATTGGCGAGATCGGTGTAAAGCCGGTCTTTGATCACGTCATGATAAACCGCGGAGAGTTCGACTGCGATGAACTGGCTGATTTTCTGGTACACGACGTGAAACTCACAATCGTCGTAGGCGCGGGCCACCTCGCGCTCGAGCCTGGCGAATTCACCCAGGATCCACCCGTCCAACCCGGTCAGTCGATCTTCGGCAACGGCGTGCGTTGCCGGGTCGAAGTCATACAAATTCGAAAGCTGGTAACGCAGGGCATTCCGGATCACGCGGTAGGTTTCCGTCACTGTATTGATTCGTTCTTCGCTCACGACGATGTCGTTGCGGAAATCCTGGGATGAAACCCAGAGCCGGACGATATCGGCCCCCCATTTCCTGACATAAACATCGGCAGTCTGAGGTTTGTCGTATCCGCCCTGGCCTTGTTTGCTCTTGGAGATTTTTTCGCGGTCGGCATCGACCATGAATCCGTGGGTGAGGACGGATTTGAAGGGGGCGGCTCCGTTGCCGGCGAGGGAAAGCAGGAGCGAGGACTGGAACCAGCCGCGGTGCTGGTCGCTGCCTTCGAGATACATATCCGCCTGCCAACCGTTGGCTGAGCCGTCTTCGCTGCGCTTCGACGCGCCAAGGGGGTGTTTGAGCTCGGGGCGGCGCATGAGCACGGTGCGGGAGGAGGAGCCGGAGTCGATCCAGACATCGAGGGTGTCGCTGGATTTGCTGGCGGCTGCGGGGCCGTTCCAGCCGTTGGGCTTCAACTGCGCCCAGAGTTCGGCGGCGGTTTTCTCAAACCAAATGTTGGACCCGTGTTGCTCCACCAGGTTCGCCGCGTTGCGAACGACATCGGCGTTCAGGATGGGAACGCCCTTTGCGTCGTAGAAGGCGGGGATGGGCACACCCCAGCTTCGCTGGCGGGAGATGCACCAATCAGGCCGGGATTCGACGGCGCTTTTGATCCTGTTCACGCCCCAGTCGGGAATCCATTTCACGCGATCAATTTCCTGCAGGGCGCGCCGGCGGAATGTGAGTGGTTCGGCAGATGGCCGCGAATTCACATTCGCAGCTACGTGATCGATGCGGATGAACCATTGGTCCATGGCGCGGAAAATGACGGGGGTTTTGCTTCGCCAGCAATGCGGGTAGCTGTGGGTGTAGTTTTCCTGGTGCAAGAGCGCATTGCGCGACCGCAATTCCTCCAGAACAGCTTCGTTGGCTTCGCTCCTGCCTTGCTTCTCAAGTATGGGTTTCCCGAGCAACGCCGCGGGCATTTGCTGCTCGATCGGCAGATCGCTCGTGGTCGCGAATCGTCCGTCGTCATCGACCGGTGAATAAATCGGCAACCCCGCCGCCTGGCCGAGCTGATAATCTTCAAGCCCGTGCCCCGGCGCGATATGCACGAAGCCCGTGCCGGTGTCGCTGGTCACAAA
>DASRKU010000292.1:0-3598 GCA_035648815.1 Verrucomicrobiia bacterium
GCTTAAGGCATCGAAATGCGATTCCTAAGTCATTGAGAACATGAAATCTTCGCCAATATCGCGGGTTCCACCCCTCAGGCTCAGAGAACAAAACTCATCTGCAGAGTCTGCAGCGCGTCCCGCCGCGACGCCACGGTGTCAGCGGCTCTGCCCCAGTGCTGACCGCCACGCCAGGATCACCAGCAGAGAGAACAAGGCCCCTGCCAGGAGGTTGACCGCAGGGTGTGAGGCGACGCGGGGTGTCAGTGTCAACAGGGTTCCCAATAGAACCCCGGTGATGAACCCTCCTGCATGGGCAACCAGGTCCGTCTGCGGACTCGAACTCGAGCCCAGCAACAGAAACAACATCACCCCGCCGGCCAATCCCGCGAGCATGGATTTTGGCGGGCGCGGCCTGTCGCGCGACATGGAAACGGCCTGCGCGGCGAGCAAACCCACGCAGCCCATGACCATTCCCGAGGCGCCCAAACTCAAATGGTTCGGGTCGATCAGCCACGCCAGCACGTTGCCTCCGACGCCTGCGAGATAGGCGGAGAGCAGACCCACGCCGGTTCCATACGCCCCCATCGCAAGGCCGAGCAGAACCAGCCCGAAACCGGCATTGGCGACCAAATGGCCGATGTCGGCATGGAGGAAAATCGCCGTGAACAACCGCCACCATTCGCCACGCGTCACCGCTGCGGCATCCATCATTCCCGCAGCTGCCACGCCGCTTCGATTCCCTTGGATCCGGAAGAATGCAACAAGGAGAAAGACCCATGCCACGCTGCCCCAATCAAACAGGACGTTGCGGCGGATTTTTCGACGCCACGGCCACCCAAGGTTCTCGAGCCGATATTGCCGGATCAACTCTAGCGCGTGGCCGTGATGTTGTGTCGCGACGGTCAATCCCCAGCCTGCCAATTCAGAATGGTCGATGCTGCTTTCGATCTCCTGGCTCAGAAGCATCAGGCTCCAGTCCAGGGCCTGGCGTTTCGAACGCACAGGAATGCGAGCGGTTGCGGATTCGATGGATTGAGTCACGGCAATTCGCGCGGCGCGCGCTCGGCGCCCGCCGAAACATGGTGCATTTCGAAAGCAGACGCAACTTTCCAGCAACCAGCATCACAGCTATGCAACCTTTTGTTGCAGATGCGACAAAAGGTTGTCATGCACTGTTCATGGTCCCCATGCGCACCCGTTTTTTTGGGATTGGAGGCTTTCCAGGAACCGCCCTTCGGAGCGCGGACAGCCTTGTCCGCACAAACCGGTGTCCAGCGACTCGCGGACGAGGCTGTCCGTGCCCCTGTCCCGGCCATTTCACGGTCCCTCTGCACTCCCGATTTTCATGGATTGAAGGCTTCCGCGGAACCTGGTAGGGCCGACCTGCGGTCGGCTTGGACGGCGCGGCAGCGCGTCCCTACTGGCAGGCGATCATCTTAACAAGTTGATCATGAATGATATGTGGCTTGAAATGGCCCATCCATCCACACCCCAATCGCATCGGCGAGCGGAGGCAGTTGTCTGGAACTCTTTCTGCTTTATCTTGGATCGTGCCTCGAAGGCTGGACACAAGCGCAGGCGAAAGGGTGCGATTGGTGGATTCGTCGAATGACTGATGTCGCCGGATGAAAATGATTCAACCCAACTGTCGGGTCCAGTTCGCCGCTGAGGACGTGGATTTTATCCTGTCCGTCCTCGGCCGCAGGATTGGCGATGGCGAATGCCTGGTACGATTGCTTTCGGACGAGACGTCGCGCGACTTGATTCTGGACGATGAAGCGTTGTTCCGCGCGCTGCTCGAGCGTCGGGGTTGCCTGCGTGTCTCCAGCCGGTTTTACTTCTACATTCTTGTGCGGATGGTCTTCCGGCGCTCCGGCATCCAGGATCGTGCGGTGGCCGATTATGTGGCCGAAGTGCTGGCGGAATTTGCCCAGGCTGAGCGGGCCCGATGCATCGTGCCGGGCCGCGACAAGCCGCTGGATTACTTTTTCGAGATGTTGACGGCGCTCCAGACAGCGGACGACCGGACCAGCTTCCACATCCGCGCCCACATCGGGAATTATTCCCTGTTCCTGTCGGGTGTCTTTCCGGACCGGATTCGCTTTCGCGCGGAAAGGCGCGGGTTTCCGGATCTGAAGTATTACGAAGAGATGGGGCGCGCCCAGTATCGCGCGGCGAGGGATCATCGGCTCGCGCAGCGGTATGAACTGGCGCCCATTTTCAACACCCTGTCGGAACGCTTCGAAACGACGCGCCTGGCATTAAATGACATCGCAGACCGGCTCTTCTCGATCAGCGACCCGGATTACCCGCTCGGGACATTGCTGAGCCTGGATCAGGGGGAATCCGTCTCGGGTTCGGAGTAAACCGACCGACACCGGGAATCGTTCAGCAAGCCCATTCCTTTGAGTGCGGAGCGGGTCCTGTCGGGTAACTTGTGCAACACCACCCGCCAGCCGCGTCCGGCGCCCGCCGCGACGTTCTCCGGCCGGTCGTCAATGTACACAATTTCTTCCCCGCTGCATTTCGTGGCCCGTTCGAGGACTTCATACAACTTCGTGTCCGGCTTCATGGCGCCGTGCTCGTAAGAATAAATGTAGCCGTCGAAGTCCTTGAAGAACGGGAAGCGGCGGCGGATGTGCAAAACAGCCAGAGGGTTCGTGTTGGAAAAGATCCAGGTGCGAAACCCCTGCTTCTTCATCACCGAATGCAGTTCGATCATCGGGGGGATCGCCGTGAAAATATCGGCGAACGGCTCGGCAAAGTCGCCGAGGCTTCCGGAAAAGCCGGTGAGCGCGCGCATTTCCTCGAAGAATTGTTCCGTGGTGATCTGTCCTACTTCGTAGCGGAAGAGCAGGGGGGCATGATCCGAGAACAGCCGGTCGAGGTTCAATTGCGGTTTGGAGCGCGTGGCGATCCGGCGTGCAGCGATGGAATAATCGAAATCCACGAGGACCTTGCCCAGGTCAAAGACAATGATTAAGGGTCGGGGCATAAGCATTTCGTCACGAATCACGAACCGGATGGCGGGCGGCTCGTTAGCCGCGCCGCGTCTGGCATGGATTGTACCATTCCTTTCGCCAGGTCCATCACGTCATCTCGCGGCGGCCCTCCAGGGCGCGGCTCAGGGTGAGCTCGTCGGCAAATTCCAGCCCGCTGCCGGCCGGCAGACCATGTGCGATGCGGGTAATTTTCAATCCTTGTCGTGCCAGTCTTTTGGCCAGGTAAAAGCCGGTGGCATCGCCTTCCACGTCGGTTCCCAGGGCGATAACGAGTTCCCGGATGGGCTCGCGGGTCAGCCGTGTTTCCAGACCCGAAATGCGCAGGTCCTCCGGCTCGACACCGTCCAGCGGCGAGATTTTTCCCCCCAGCACATGGTATTTCCCATGGAAGACGCCGGATTTTTCAACGCTGAGAATATCCACCGGCTGTTCGACGACGCACACCAGCGACGCGTCCCGGCGCGAATCACCGCAGATGCCGCAGGGCGATGTCTCCGTCAGGGCGCCGCAGAGGGAGCAGAAGTGGATCCGCTCCCGAGCTCGAAGGATTGCTTCGGCCAATTGCTTGACCCCGGCGGCATCGGACTGGACCAAATACAGGGCGATGCGTTCGG
>DASRKU010000293.1:0-6042 GCA_035648815.1 Verrucomicrobiia bacterium
GTCGAAGGCATCTTTCTTTTGAGCGCCGGAACCGTTGCGATTAGCAGCCATGCGCGGTTGTTTTAGGGAAAGGCGTGTTTCGGCGCAAGCCGATTCCGAAATATTATATTGCATTAAAGCCCGCAGCCACTATTTTACAGAGCTCTATTTTCAACCACTTGGAAATTCTCGAATTTTGAACGCTGAATTTACAAAAAAGGCCCTGGAGAAAGTTGGCAACCCCAACGTTCTGATCAACATGGTATCGCGCCGGGTGCGCCAACTCAACTCTGGCATGGGCAATATCAGCCGCCCGCTCATTGCCGAAACCGGCAACCTGGGCGCCGCCGACATCGCCCTGCTCGAAATTATCGAGGGCAAGATGTCATTCGAGATGCCCGAACTCGTCGAATTGACCCGCCCGAGCGCCAAACGGCGGAAGAGGCCGCATTGAGCCTTTTGCGCGTAAAAAACCTTGCCAGCAGTCGGGCGGATGTTATTTTTTGCAACTCTTTATTCGAACTGGATTTTTATGGCACGTATTTGTGAACTGACCGGCAAAGGCCCGCGAAAGGGCAGCATCATCTGGCGCAGCGGCAAACCGAAGAAACAGGGCGGCATCGGCACGCACATTACGGCCATTACCAAGCGGCGCTTCCTGCCCAACCTCCAGCGCGTCAAGGCCAAGCTGCCCAACGGAGAGGTTCGCTACATCCGCGTCTCCACCTCCGCGCTCAAGCAAGGGCTCGTCACCAAAGCCCCCAGGCGCACCTGGAAGAAGCCCGAAGCCGCAAAGGCCTGATCATCTCCCCTTCTGCCGGTGCATCGTCGCCCGCTTCAGCTCGAGCGCGGCTTCGCGGTCCTTCATGTCATCCCGCTTGTCGAATTCAGCTTTTCCCTTCCCGACCGCCAGCGCCACTTTGACCCGTCCATTCTTCCAGTAAAACGACAGCGGGATCAGCGCATTGCCCTTCACCGAGGCCAGGCTGAAGAGCTTCCGAATTTCAGATTTATGCAGGAGTAATTTGCGGACGGCTTTGGGCACGTGATTTTGCACGTTGCCCTGCGCATACTCATCAATGTGCGCGTTATACAGAAAAACCTCGCCCTTCTCCACCCGCGCAAACGCATCGCTGATCTGCGCCTTGCCGGCCCGCAGCGCCTTGACTTCAGTCCCGTGCAGTGCGATGCCGGCCTCGAAGGTCTCCAGGACATGATAGTCCCGCAGAGCCTTTGAGTTCTTCATGATTTCCGCCATACGTGCAGCACTGTACTCGTAATGAGTCGGGAGTCGAGGAAAGTGCAAATCAGTCGAGGGTCGAGCCGTCTTCGCTGCGCTTCGCCGCGGCAAGGAGTCGAAGGTCGAGAGGAGGGGCCCTCACCCTGACCCTCTCCCATCCGATGGGAGAGGGAACAGCGGCCTTACGCTTTGGAATTGCATTGCACTACGGTTGCAACCAACGCGTAAGAGTATTCTCCCTCTCCCATCGGATGGGAGAGGGCCGGGGTGAGGGTTTCAACTCCGCTAACTTTTCGCGTAGACTTCGGCTCCCTTTTTGACGAACTCACGGGACTTCTCTTCCATTCCCTGCCGGACAGCTTCCTTCTCCGCAATTCCCTGCGCCGCGGCGTACTTTCGCACGTCCTCTGTGATCTTCATCGAGCAGAAGTGAGGGCCGCACATGGAGCAGAAATGCGCCAGCTTCGCGCTGTCCTGCGGCAAGGTTTGATCATGGAACGACCGCGCTGTCTCCGGATCCAAACTCAGGTTGAACTGGTCCTCCCATCGGAACTCAAACCGCGCCTTGCTCAGCGCGTCATCCCGGTATCGGGCCGCGGGATGGCCTTTCGCCAGGTCGGCCGCATGCGCGGCGATTTTATACGCGATGACGCCGTTCTTGACATCGTCGCGGTTGGGCAGGCCCAAATGTTCCTTGGGCGTCACATAACACAGCAGCGCGCATCCATACCACCCGATCATCGCCGCGCCAATCGCGCTCGTGATGTGATCGTACCCCGGCGCGACGTCGGTTGTCAGCGGGCCCAGCGTGTAGAACGGCGCCTCATGACACCACTCCAGTTGCTTCTCCATGTTCTCCCGGATCAGGTGCATCGGGATGTGGCCCGGCCCTTCGTTCATGACCTGCACGCCGTGTTTCCAGGCGCGCTCCGTCAGTTCGCCCTGCGTGAACAATTCCCCGAACTGCGCCTCGTCATTGGCGTCGGCAATGGATCCCGGCCGCAAGCCGTCGCCAATGCTGAAACTTACGTCGTACGCCGCCATGATTTCGCAGATCTCATCCCAATGCGTGTAAAGGAAGTTCTCCTGGTGATGCGCGAGGCACCATTTGGCCATGATCGATCCGCCGCGTGAAACGATGCCCGTCAGCCGCCGGGCGGTGAGCGGGATGTATCGCAACAGCACCCCCGCATGCACGGTGAAATAATCCACACCCTGCTCGCATTGCTCGAGAAGCGTGACCCGGTAAACGTCCCAGGTCAAATCCTCCGCTTTGCCATCCACCTTCTCCAACGCCTGGTAGATCGGCACCGTGCCGATCGGCGCCGGCGAGTTGCGCAAAATCCACTCGCGCGTTTCATGAATGTTCTTTCCCGTGGACAGGTCCATCACCGTGTCGGCCCCCCATTTCACCGCCCATCGCATCTTCTCCACTTCCTCCTCGATGCTGGAGGCGATGGCCGAATTTCCGATGTTGGCGTTGATTTTAACCAGGAAATTGCGGCCGATGATCATCGGCTCGCTCTCCGGATGATTGATATTGACGGGAATGATGGCGCGGCCCCTGGCGACTTCATCGCGGACGAACTCGGGCGTGATCTGAGTGGGGATTTTTGCGCCAAAAGATTCGCCGGCTGGATTCCAGGCGGAGGGGATTGAAGCGGCCGACTGGGCCTGGAGCTCGGAGCGGCCCAGATTTTCGCGAATGGCGATAAACTCCATTTCCGGGGTGATGATGCCCTGGCGGGCGTATTGAAGCTGGGTCACGATTCTCCCCGGCCGGGCGCGAAGCGCGCGGTGCCGGAGACCTTTCGTTTTCGACTGCAGTGAAGGTTCGACTTCCTCCACGTCGCCGCGGCTGCGGATCCATGACTCGCGCAATCGGGGCAGTCCGCGTTCGGCTTTGCCGTGAAAGGAAGGATCGCCCCAGGGACCGCTGGTGTCGTAAACGCGCACGGGGCTGTTTGGCTCCTCGGCGCCGGTGATGGAATGGGTGGGAGTGAGGCGAATTTCCCGGAACGGCACGCGCAAATCGGGATGGATTTTGCCCGGGACAAAGACCCGGCCTGAATTGGGAAGAGCGCCGTTTTTGTGCGCTTCCACAGGTTGTTTGCTCGCACTCATAATGACTTTTCTGCGGCGACAATACGGTCGCTTTGTTGATCCAGGAACGGGAGGGCACCCACGCGGCAGGCCTGCGGAGGCAATCCCTTCGCCAGCATTATCTGGAGCAGGTTCAACGGGTCTGCTTATGCTCCCGCACAAGCACTCTCAGCCTTTGCCGTCCGCATGGAATGCGGACGAACGGTTGGCTCCCCTGTGATGGCCTGACCATAATTTGAAGCAGTTCGCAGGTCAAGGGAGCAAATGGGAATGAGTTTTTGCTGGCCTTTGAAAGACGATCTGGTATGAAGCGGCAGTCACACAATTCAATCCAATTCTTCCTATGAAAAATCGAGCTAAAACGTTTGTGGCAGTGCTTGCGTTGTTAACTCTTGTTCCCGCTTATGGACAGGGACGAGGCGGCATGGGCATGGGCGGCGCCCCGCGAGGCCCGGAGCTCAGCGGCGCCATGGCCAAGCTGTTTGGCAACAACCCGTCCTTCACCGCCACGATGGAAATGCAAATGTCCGGTATGCCCCAGGGCCAAGGCATCACCATGCTCACCAAAATGGCATTCGATAATGGGAATTCCCGGGTCGAACTCGATATGTCCCAACTCAAGGGCCCGCAAATGAACCCGGAAATGGCCTCCCACATGAAATCCATGGGCATGGAAAAAATCGTGACAATCACACTCAAAGACAAGAACGCGAAATATCTGATCTACCCGGGTCTGAAAGGCTACGTCGAAATGCCCAATCGGGATCCGGAAGTCTCAAAACCGGAATCCGATTTCAAGGTTGAGATGACAGAATTGGGCAAGGAAACCGTGGAGGGTCATCCGTGCGTCAAAAATAAAGCGACGGTGACTGACAAGGAAGGCAAGAAGTATGAGTCGTTGGTGTGGAATGCCACGGACATGAAAAACTTCCCGATTAAGATCGAAACCACCGACCAGGGCCACACGAGCACGATCCTGTTCAAGGACGTAACATTCTCCAAATCCGACGCCGCGTTGTTCCAGCCCCCCGCGGATTTCAAGAAATACGACGACCAGACGAGTTTGATGATGGAAGCCATGAAGGGGATGCAGCATGGGATGGGCGGCATGCCGGGCGGGCAGTGAGCATCCATAGGGCCGTAATGCGATAGCCCGGCTGAACCCTCACCCCGACCCTCTCCCATCCGATGGGAGAGGGAGAATGGGTTCACGCGTTGACTGCAAACCATAGCGCAATTCATTCTATCGCGTCGGCCTACCGTTCCCTCTCCCATCGGATGGGAGAGGGTTAGGGTGAGGGTTCGCTGTGACAACCTGTAAGGGCGGCACGCGTTTGTCCCAATCGCTCGCCAATATCGTCGTTCACCTCGTGTTCAGCACGAAGGGAAGGCGCCAGCTCCTGCGCGATGAAGAGCGCGGCCACCTTCACGCCTACATCACCGGCATCCTGAAGAACCATGACTCGCAATTGATTGAAATTAATTCCGTCCGCGACCACATTCACATTTTATTCGCCCAATCGAAGAACCACGCACCCGCGAAAATTGTGGAGCAGGTCAAGAGTTCGTCATCAAGCTGGCTGAAAGATCAAAACACGTGGTATGCCGATTTTGCGTGGCAGACCGGTTATGGCGAGTTCAGCGTCAGCCCCATGCACGTCGAAGCGGTGCGGCAATACATCCGCAATCAGGCGGAACATCACAAACAGGAGGATTTCCAGGCGGAATATCGCCGTTTCTGTGAGAAAAACGGCAAACCATTGGACGAACGATACGCGTGGGATTGATTGATTGTGCCGCCCTTACAGGGCGGAAAGAATTTCGTGATCACGTTTCCCGGGCCTTCGCTTCGCTCCAGCCCGGGCTATCACATTGCAGGCCTTCGGCCCTCCGCCCGGCATGGCGCCGATCCCAGCCTCGAATGGGTCGGGATGATCAAGTTTAGAAGAATGTGCATTATTCAGCCCTGACCCAATCCGGCGGGCTGTAGGCCCGCAATGTGATAGCCCGGGCTGAAGGCCCGGGTAACCGCATCCGCAAATGTTCCAAGCCCTGTAAGGGCGGCCCGCGCTTGTCCCAATCGCTCGCCGGCCGCGGCGCAGCGCGGCCCTAGCCAATCAGCGTCTTCGCTTTCATCAGCGCCTCGTCCAGCTTCGCGGCGTCCTTGCCCCCGCCCCGCGCGTTGTCGGGCTTGCCCCCGCCTTTACCGCCCACAATCGGTGCAATCTGCTGAATGATTTTGCCGGCCTGAACCCTCGACGTGTACTCGGGCGAAACTGCCGCCACCAAGGCCACAGCCCCGTTCGCAACACCACCCAGGACAATCACACCCTTGAACCGGCCTTTGATAGAATCGACAATCGACTGGAGAAAATCCCCCTCGGCGCTGCCCAGGTTGTGAATGATGGCAGGCACGCCTTGAATCGTGCTGATGGCTTCCAGCAAATTGCTCGCGGCATTGGACGCCTCGCGTTGTTGCGCGGTCTTCAATTGCTTTTCCAGCAATCGCTGGTGCTCCAACAACGATTCCAGCTTTTTCTCCAGTTCCGGCACGGGCGAATTCACCTTGCCCGCCAGGCCCTTGATCAATTGCAGATCCCCCGCAGCCCGCCGATATGCTTCCAGCCCCGCAACGGCTTCAAATCGCCGCACCCCCGCCGCAATGGCGTTCTCACTCAATATCCGGAATAACCCGATTTCCCCCGTCGCCCGCGTATGGG
>DASRKU010000294.1:0-6102 GCA_035648815.1 Verrucomicrobiia bacterium
GGAGGAGCGCGGCTGTGTTTGGAGGAGCGCAGCGACGAGAAACCAGCCGCAGCAGGCTCGATCCATCCAGTGCGTTCGGACGTGCTGCGGCTGGTCTTCGACACAGCCGCGCTCCGCGCAAGGGACTGCCACCCTCACTCACTCTTAATCACACCCCCCCGCGACCCCGAATGGAATCGACAAGTCTTAAGGTGCACGATAACTTCCGGTCCCATGAAAATTCTCTTCCTGAACGGGCCTAACCTGAACCTCCTGGGGCAGCGCGAGCCGGAGGTGTACGGAAAAGCCAGCCTGAAGGAGATTGAGTCCAATGTGCGGCAACGGGCGGCGGAATTAGGCGTCGAGATGGAGTTTCGACAATCCAACCTGGAAGGGGAACTGGTTGCCTGGATCCAGCAAGCGAAGGGAAATTTTGACGCTATTGTTCTGAATGCTGCCGCTTACACCCATACCAGTATAGCCATTAGAGACGCTATCGTTGCAGTAAGTATTCCGACAATTGAAATCCATCTTTCCAATGTCCATGCCCGGGAAGAGTTCCGGCATCGCTCCCTGATTGCCGCTGTTTGCACCGGGGTGATTGCTGGATTTGGAGCGCACACTTACATCTTGGGGTTGGAAGCCTCAGTTAACGTTATCGGACGTAAAAAATAGGCTTTAATTCAGCTAAATTCTCGATTTTTTGCGTCATTCGCAGCGGTAGTTTCGCTTCGGGGTTTTAAGCCTTGACCTCCATTTGCCTTCCATATAATTTCGCCCCCATTCGAAGTAATGAAGTGGCAGAAGTCGAAGTTCGACTGCTGCTTTTTTGCTTATTGGAACCTGAAATAAGAGCCACTTTAAAATGCCCACCAATCCAAACCTGTGGACCTGAAAGATATCAAGGCAATCATTGACCTGATGAGGAAGAACTCCGTCTCCGAGTTTGAATTGGAGAAACAGGATTTCAAAATCAGGCTGAAACGCGGTTCCAATCCCGGGAGCGTCCCGGTTTACGACGAAACGGGTGCCGGAGCGCAATATATTCCTCCTCAAGCCGCGTTGCCCCCTGGCCCGATTGCCCCGCTGCCACTGGTCAGCCAGGAACAGGAAGTCAAATCTCCAATGATCGGAACCTTTTACCGCGCACCCTCACCCGAATCGGCTCCGTATATAGAAGTCGGCACCGAAGTGAACTCCGAAACAGTGGTCTGCATCATCGAAGCCATGAAGGTGATGAACGAGATCAAGGCCGAGGCCAGGGGAGTGATCACTCAAGTTCTGATTGAGAACGCCAAACCGGTCGAGTTCGGCCAGCCATTGTTCAAACTCAGGCCGCTCTAAGCCAATTCAACAGATCAGCTTTGCAGGTCAGAACTGCTTCTAAATCGGCATGTTTGAAAAAATTTTGGTAGCCAATCGCGGGGAAATTGCCGTACGCATTATCCGGGCGTGCAAGGAACTCAACGTCCGCACCGTCGCAGTCTATTCCGAGGCCGATGCCAATTCGATGCACGTCCAGATGGCCGATGAGGCCATATGCATCGGCAAAGCCCCCGCCAGCGACAGTTACCTCCGGATCGACCGCATCATCAGCGCGGCCGAAATCACCGATGTCGATGCGATTCATCCGGGCTACGGCTTCCTCTCAGAAAACGCGCACTTCGCCGATGTCTGCGAAAGCTGCAACATCCGGTTCATCGGGCCCAACTCGCGGGCCATGAATGCGCTGGAAGACAAGGCGGTCAGTCGCACCCTGGCCAGGAAAGCCGGCGTGCCGATCCCGCCCGGTTCGGATGGCATTGCCGAAACTGAACAGGACGCCCTGGCTGCCGCCAAACGGATCGGCTACCCCGTCATGATCAAAGCCGTCGCCGGCGGCGGCGGGCGCGGGATGCGCGTGGCGCACAACGATATTTCAATGGTCAAGGGCTATCACACGGCCCGTGGAGAAGCGGAGAAGGCGTTCGGCAATTCGGGCGTGTATATCGAAAAGCTCATCGACAACCCGCATCACATCGAGTTTCAAATCCTCGGCGATCACAAGGGCCACATCATTCATTTGGGCGAACGCGACTGCTCGATTCAACGCCGAAACCAAAAGGTGGTGGAAGAGACGCCTTCGCCGCTCATCGAGCATAAATTCAAAAAGCTCCGCGACCGAATGGGCAAGGCCGCCGTAAAAATCGCCGAGCTCGCAAATTACACCAGCGCCGGCACCGTCGAGTTCATCGTCGATAACCAGGGCAATTATTACTTCCTGGAAATGAACAAGCGCATCCAGGTGGAACATGCCATCACCGAAGAAGTCACCGGCATCGACCTGGTGCGCTACCAGATCATGATCGCCATGGGCGAACCTCTCCGGCATTCCCAGAGCGACGTGCAAATCAAAGGGCACGCCATCGAGTGCCGGATCAATGCCGAAGATCCTTTTGACGAATTCCGCCCCAGCCCCGGCCGCATCGAAATGTACTATCAATCCGGCGGCAGGGGCGTCCGCGTGGACAGCCATGCCTATGCCGGCTACACCATTCCCGCCGCATATGACTCCATGATCGGGAAACTGATTACGTATGGGAAAGATCGTCGCGAAGCCATGGACAAAATGAGCCGCGCATTGGGCGAGTACATGATCACGGGCGTGAAGACCACGATCTCTTTCCAACAGGCAATTCTCCAGGACCCGAACTTCCGTCGCGGGGTTTATTCCACGAATTTTGTAGAGCAACTGCTGAGCGGCGCCCGGCGCGAGCTGATCGAGGAAAAGGGTTAGACTTGGGGCGGGGACGGCTCGTCCCCTTTGGATTTCAAATTCTCCCAAACGGTCTCGTAGCAGTCGAGGTGACGAGACTCAAACTTCGCTTCCAAATCGAAAGGCAGGGGTAAGGCCGGACCGACGGCCAAGGCACCCTCACCCCGTCCCTCTCCCATCCGACCTGTCCTCCGAAGCTTCAGAGCGAAGGATGGATGGGAGAGGGAGAATGGATTGACGCGTTGGTTGCAAACCATGCGGAATTCAATCCAAATCGTGCGCTACTTTTCCCTCTCCCGTCGGACGGGAGAGGGTCAGGGTGAGGGTTCGTTTTCACCATATCTTTTTTCGCTCTCACGTCGTCTTCTACGCTTCCGCCGCTCCGTCGCAAAACAATACTTGCGCTCCCCGGCGTCTTCGCTTGAACTGGCGCGCATGAATGCGAATCGACTCGCCCTCGCCTGCTTCGCCCTGCCGCTTGCCGCCTCGATCGCTGCCGCCGCCCCGGCTCCAGCCACAACTTCCCTGGTGATTGCGGCCGACAAAGGCAAGGACACCATCAGCCGCAATATTTACGGCCAGTTCTCCGAACACCTGGGCCGCTGTATTTACGAAGGCATTTGGGTGGGCGAAGACAGCCCCATTCCCAACACGCGCGGGATCCGCAACGACGTCGTCGACGCGCTGAAAAAACTCCACGTCCCGGTCGTGCGCTGGCCGGGCGGATGTTTTGCCGACGAATACCACTGGAAGGACGGCATTGGGACGCGCGAATCACGGCCGGCCATGATCAATACGCACTGGGGCGGCGTGGTGGAAAACAATCATTTTGGCACGCATGAATTCCTCGATTTTTGCGACCAGATCGGAACGGCTCCCTACATCTGCGGCAACGTCGGCAGCGGCACCGTGCAGGAAATGATGGAATGGGCCGAGTACATGACTTCCGACGCGGATTCGCCCATGGCAAATCTTCGGCGCAAAAATGGACGCAAGGAACCGTGGAAGATTCCGTATTTTGCGGTCGGCAACGAAAGCTGGGGTTGCGGGGGAAACATGTCGGCCGAATTCTACTCCGACAATTTCTTTCGCTATAACACGTTTGTGAAGGATTACCCGGGCAACAAAATATACCGCGTCGCCAGCGGCGGCCTGGATTCCGACTATCATTGGACTGAAGTCCTGATGAAACAGGACGCTGGACAAATGAATCACGGCGGCGAACGCATGGACGGTTATTCGCTGCATTATTACACGCTCTCGACCGGCAAGTGGCCGCCGACCGGATACGCCACGGAATTCACCGAAGCGGGCTGGCTGTCGACCTTGCGCGCTGCGCTCCGCATCGATGATTTGATCGCCAGGCACGCTGCCGTCATGGACAAGTATGATCCGCAGAAACGGGTTGGCCTGGTCGTGGACGAATGGGGCGTGTGGCACCAAAGCGAGCGCGGAAGCCACCCGGGATTTTTATACCAGCAGAATACGTTGCGCGACGCCCTGGCCGCGGGGGTCACGCTCAATATCTTCAACGCGCACTGCGATCGCGTCAAAATGGCGAACATCGCCCAAATGATCAATGTGCTGCAGGCGATGATTCTGACGGATAAGCAGCGCATGCTGCTGACGCCGACGTATCACGTGTTCGAAATGTATTCCGTCCACCAGGACGCCATGTTGCTGCCCAGCCAAATCACCGGTCCCGATTACCAATTGAATTCGGACAAGGTGCCGATGGTGAGCGCCTCGGCTTCGCGCCAGAAGCAGGGACCGATTCATGTCACGTTGTGCAATTTGAACCCGGGACAGCCGGCTGAAGTGGATTGCGAATTGCAGGGAATGACGGTGCAGCATCTTGCCGGGCGCGTCCTGACGGCTCCCGAGATGAATGCGCACAACACATTCGATCATCCCGACGCCGTGCAGCCGGCGGCATTTACGGCGTTCAAGAAAACGGCCAATGGATTTAGCGCCACGCTGCCACCCAAATCCGTGGTTTTATTGACGGCCGAGTGATACGCAGGGGCGCTTCGGATGACGCGCCAGCACATGGAGTGCGTGCGCTTCAGCGCCGCTGTGCGTTTTGCAGCCTATCGCGGAGATTCGAGCTCGCGGCAAAGTCCAATCCAGAGCGCCGGTAAACCGGACGCACTCCATGCGCTGGCGCGTTCGCCTTGCGCCGTGATGATTACATCGCGACACCCAAACCGCTCACGCTGCCGCCGCCGCTTCTTTCTCCTGCACGAACGGCGGCATGGGACAATCCAGGGTGGCTGCAATGGCCCGGAGCAACTCGGCTTCCCCTTCCTGGATCACGCCATCGGCCGCGACGGTCTGCGCGCACGCATTGAGCACGTTCTTTTTGATTTGCGGCACCGCCTGGCAGAGCCGGTTCAACGCCTCATCCACCTGCGGCAGATCGCATGCCTCTTCGGGCACAAAGGCCAGTTCAGCATTCGCCTGGTAGCCGAGGACCTGCGCGCCGAGTTGAAACGCCGCCTGCGCCTGCGCGGGATCGTCCGCGCCCACACGCGCAACCGCCGACAGCAGGATCGAACAATCCGGCGCCAGCGCCCGAATCGCGTAATACTGGACCACGGTTTTGCGCACCCCGTTGAACGAGGGATCCAGGTGCCTGAGCACAATCTTCTGCAGCACGTATTCGAACAAATCAATTTCGTTGTCGCATTCGATCAATTGCTGGATCGCCGTGCTGAATTGCTGGTATTGATCCGGGGAAAATTGACGCAGCGCCGGCAACGCAAGATCCACAAGAGGCAATTTGGATTGCGACGCAATCTGTGAAACCGCCGGCAGCAGCAGCTCCGTCTCGCGACGAATCGCCTCCGATGTGGAATCGGAGAGAAGCTGCAACTGATGCTGGCGCAGTTCCGGATCCGAACTCAGCAGCAGTCCATACACAATCGCCGAAGCACCGAGCGGGTCGCGCGCGGCATTCTGCACTTCCAGCGGAATGGAATCCCGGAAATTGGCGGCGTATGCCAGGTGAACGGTCGCCGGCTTCCCCAGGTTCGGAAACACCGCGGCTGCCATGATCGGTGGCGCCAGCCCCGCAAGCCCGCCGCGCGATGCCGGCATGCCCGGCAATGGAAACGGAAACGGAATCGGCACACGCGCCGGCCTGGCGGATGCCGGGACCGCGGCGGACTCTTCTCCGCCGGCGGGGGCAATCATCGGGAACTTGCCGTCGAAGGACGGGTCGATAGCCCGGATCCGCTCGTCCAACGGCGGGTGCGTCGCCAGAAATCCAAACAGCGGTTCACCCATGCCATTGCCAAAAAACATGTGGGAGGCCTCATCCGCATGGGCCGATTCCAGCTTGGAACCGTAGCTGAGGCCGCCGATTT
>DASRKU010000295.1:0-3285 GCA_035648815.1 Verrucomicrobiia bacterium
AATTCTCACCGAGGCAGGCTTCCGCCCGGTCTTTGCGGGGGGTTGAAGGAAGAAAGGAACCCCCACCCTACCCCTCTCCCGTCCGACGGGAGAGGGAACAGCATGGAACGCTTCGGATTGAATCGCGCCATGGTTTGCAACAAACGCGTGAACCAATTCTCCCTCTCCCATCGGATGGGAGAGGGCCGGAGTGAGGGTTTCCTTTCCCGGTAGGGCTGCGCTGCGCGCAGCCGGACGCACGCAGTGCGCCCCTACCAACCCTACCAACGCCCACGCGCCAACCGGTTCGAAATGATCCAATCGCATTTGACCCGCAATCGCATCCTGCTACTGTTGCCTGCCATGAAACTGGCTCTATCGGCTGTTCTCCTCTCCTTGCTTGCCGGCTGTTCGACTCACCCTGCACGGAACCCCACTGCCGCCCAGAGCGCCGTCCAACGCCATGGCCGGCTTCAGGTCAAGAGCGGACAGTTGTGTGACGAATCCGGCAGCCCGGTTCAACTCAGGGGAATGAGTTCACACGATCTGAAGCGATTTCCGTTTTCGGAGAATACCGTCAGCAACCTTGCCTCTGGCTGGCACGCGTCCGTGGTCAGGGCCGCGATGTACACGGACAGCTATGGCTCAAGTTACATTCATGAACCGCAGGTGAAACAAGCAGTCCAATCGATCATCGAGCAGGCGCTGCGCAACGGCATTTATGTGATCGTGGATTGGCATATTCTCCAGGACGGCAATCCAAACCGATACAAGGAAGAGGCGAAGCTGTTTTTCGAAGACATGGCCAGGACTTACGGCAGCCGTCCAAATATCATTTATGAAATCTGCAACGAACCGAACGGTCCTGGAGTGACATGGAAGGAGATTAAGAGCTTTGCCGAGTTTGTCATCCCTGCCATCCGCGCCATTGATCCGCACAACATCATCATTGTGGGGACAGACAACTGGTCGCAGGGCGTGCGGGCGGCGTCGGAATCGGCCCTGGATTTTCCAAACGTCATGTACGCGCTTCACTTTTATGCCGGAACACACCGGGACGATTTGCGGCGCAACGCGGATGACGCGCTATCGCGAGGCTTGCCGATTTTCGTTACGGAATGGGGTTTAACGGATGCGAGTGGCAAGGGCGCGCTGCATATGGCGGAAGGTCAAAAGTGGGTGGATTGGATGAATGCGCACAAGATCAGCTGGGCGAACTGGTCTTTCAGCAATTTTGATGAAAGCACCGCCGCGCTCAAACCGTCTGCGACAATGGATGGTCCATGGGCGGATACGGACTTGAGCGATTCCGGGGCGTGGGTGAAGTCACACATGGCGGAGAGCAAGTAGCACGCGAGCCGGGGCGGGGACGGCTCGTCCCCATGGAAGATGAACATCCAACAACCAACATCCTGCATCCAACGCCGAAGGAAGCATTCAGTTCAAAACTCACGTTTCAAACCCTTGGACGTTGGTTGTTGGATTGTTGGGTGTTGGATGTTTACTTTTTAAACGTAATCATGGGGACGAGCCGTCCCCACCCCTTAGCTTTTCATACTTTTACTCAATCCAATCCGCGTGTAAGATAGAGCGAACCAATCCCATTCCGCCATGGCTTCACCTGAAAAGCATGAAGAAGCGCTGTTTCGCGCGGCGCTCGAGTTGCCGTCCGGCGCGCGCGGCGCCTTTCTCGACCAGGCTTGCGCAGGCGACTCCGCCCTGCGCCGGCGGTTGGAAACACTGCTGGCCGCCCACGACGCGCCCCCCACAGACCCAATCCCAATCACGGCCACCATGAAGATTGAGCCTGCCGAGGCTTCGGATGAAGCCGTGGGCCAGAGCCTGGGGCCCTACAAGCTGCTGGAGAAGATTGGCGAAGGCGGGTGTGGCGTGGTTTATGTCGCGGAACAAACCATTCCCGTGCGCCGCCGGGTTGCGCTCAAGGTCATCAAGCTGGGGATGGACACCAAGGCGGTTGTCGCCCGTTTTGAGGCCGAGCGGCAGGCGCTGGCGATGATGGATCATCCGAACATTGCGAAGGTGCTCGATGCGGGGACGACGGAGGCGGGACGTCCGTATTTCGTGATGGAACTGGTGCGGGGGATTCGGATCACGGATTACTGTGATCAGAACAAGCTCACCACGCGGGAGCGCCTGGAGTTGTTTATCAAGATTTGCCAGGCCATCCAGCACGCGCACCAGAAGGGCATCATTCATCGCGACATCAAGCCGTCAAACATATTGGTGACGCTTCATGACGGCGTGCCGGTGCCGAAGGTGATTGATTTTGGGATTGCGAAGGCGACGGAGGGGCGGTTGACCGACGCAACGGTGTATACGCAGTTGCACCAGTTCATCGGCACGCCGGCGTATATGAGTCCGGAGCAGGCGGAGATGAGCGGGCTGGACATTGACACGCGGAGCGACATTTACAGTTTGGGAGTGTTGCTGTACGAGCTGCTGGTGGGGAGCACGCCTTTTGACGCGAAGGAACTGGCCGCCGCTGGCATTGACCAGATGCGAAAGACAATTCGCGAGAAGGATCCGGTGCGGCCGAGCACGAAGCTGGCGACATTGTACGGGGAGGAACTGACGACGACGGCCAGGCGGCGTTCCGTTGAAACGTCCAAGCTGGCGAATCTGCTGCGGGGGGACCTGGATTGGATAGTGATGAAGTGTTTGGAGAAGGACCGGACGCGGCGTTACCAGACGGCCAACGGTCTGGCGATGGATCTGAAGCGGCATTTGGCCAACGAGACCGTGATTGCGCGTCCGCCGAGTTCATCGTACCGGTTCCAGAAGCTTTTTCGGCGCAACAAGGTGGCTTTTGCGGCGGCGGGGGCGGTAGTGGCGGCGCTTTGCCTGGGGGTGATTGTCAGCACATGGCAGGCGGTGAAGGCGACGCGGGCCCAGCGCGAGGCGTTGCGGGCGCAAGCGCAAGAGGCGGTTCAACGTCGTCAGGCCGAACTGGCGCGCAGCGAGGCTGAAGATTTGGTGTCTTTCATGATCCAGGATTTGCAGCCGGCATTGAAGGATTATGGCCGGCTGTCACTTCTGAAGCAGGTGGACGAAAAGACAGTGAGTTATTACCAGGGGCTGCCGCCGGAATTGCGGAATGCCAGAACCGAGCTGGCCCGGGCTGACGCGGTGGATGCGCTCACTGGAATCCTCCAGGCATTGGGTGATGATAAAGCCACCCGTCTGAAAGCGCAGGAGGCGCTGGCCTTGTATCAGGACCTGGCGCGAACGCACCCGGAAATTCCGGAAGGGCCGGCCGGCGCGCTGACTATTGAGTGGGATTTGTTT
>DASRKU010000296.1:0-4384 GCA_035648815.1 Verrucomicrobiia bacterium
TTTCCGGCAGTGTGACCAGCGACGTGGCGCGCCTGACCGTGGCTGTGCGGCCGGATATTCAGTTGTTCAGCCGGGGCAACGGATGTCTCAATTTCACGTGGGCCAGCGTCTCCAATCTTGCTTATCAGGTCCAATACTCGAGCGATTTGACTTCAGCCAATTGGCTCAATTTGGGTGCAGCCGTGACCGCGAGCAATGCTTCCTCGTCTGTGTCTGATCTGATGGGATCCGACCGGCAGCGCTTTTACCGGGTTCTCTGGGTGCATTGAGGCAAATGAATGCGGCGGCATGAGGCCAATTGCACCTCGGCGCTCTCGGAGGGCTCCGTGGCTCTTAATTCTTTTGGCCACGGAGAGCACAGAGTTCACTTAGAAAACGGGAACGGAGTCACTTGCTGCAGGGGGCGTCAGCGCTTCTCACAATAAGTTTGCGACGGCGGCGGCTTTCACGTGAGATACCGCAATGACATCGCTTCAGAACAAATGGTCACTGGTCACCGGCGCGAGCCGGGGTGTGGGCTCGCACGTCAGCGAAGGGCTTGCGCGCCAGGGATCCAACCTGGTGCTGCACAGCCGCGAGTTGTCACACACCGCCGCGCTTGCATCCAAACTTGCCGGACTTGGCGTGAAGGTGGTCACGGTTTCCGCAGAACTTTCCGACCAGGCCCAGATCGATGCCATGCTCGACGCGGCGCTGAAGCAGGCGGGACAGATCGATATTGTCTACAACAACGCCGCCATCATGACGCCTTGGAGGGAAAATCCGTGGGATATTCCGGCTGAAGATTTCCGAAAAAGTTTCGAGGTCAATGTCATCAGTTTGGCGCGGATCTGTTATCGACTGGTTCCTCCGATGCTCGCGCGCAAGTGGGGCAGGGTGATCAACGTGACCTCGGGGATCATGAACGAACCCAACCTGACTCCGTATGCGATTTCGAAAGCCGCGGTGGACAAATTTGTTCGCGACTTTGTGCCGCGTCTCACGGGCTCCGGGGTTCAGATGAACCTGCTCGATCCAGGCTGGCTGCGCACCGATTTGGGCGGGCCCAAGGCGCCCAACGATCCATCTTCGGTGGTTCCGGGTGCTCTGGTGCCGGCGCTTCTTGATGATGGCGAAAGCGGCCGTTTCTTCCGGGCCCAGGATTATGCGGGTCTCAGCCTTTCGCAGGCCTTGGAGAAAGCCCGCGTCAAATAAGCTGCAAAGTCAGGGAGCCTCCTATTGCGAGGCTTCCTCGCGGAACCAATGGATGGCGTGCAGCATCACCTCATTGGAGGATTTCAACTTGAGCTTCTCCTTGATTCGATTCCGGAAGGAATTGATGGTGGGGATGCTCAGGCTCATTTCCTCGGCGATTTGCCGAACTCCCTTGCCTCTGCCGAGCATTCGAAAGACCTCGAGTTCGCGATCGCTGAGTCTTTCCAGCGGTGAAGGCGGCAAATCATCGGTCCGCCGCATGAACTTCGCGATGACCGAGCTGGCCATTTTTTCGCTCAGGTGCATGTCGCCCCCGAGCACCTTGCGGATGGCGATTTTGACGACCTTGGACGGCTCCTGTTTCATCACATAGCCCATGGCCCCGGCCCACAAAGCGCGCTCGGCATACAACGCTTCATCATGCATCGAGACCACCAGGACGGGAAGATCCTCGTACTCTTTTTTGATCGTCTTGATGAGATCGATGCCGCTTGTGCCGGCGAGTGAGATATCGACGATGACGAGGTCGGGCTTGAGTTCCCGGATGCCGTTCATTGCCTCTGGGGCGTCCGCGGCGTCGCCACACACCTTGAATTCCGGGTCGCTCTCGATGAGCTGGCGCAACCCTTCCCGGAACATCGTGTGATCATCCACGAGGAAAATGCGACTCTCCTTGGGCGGCTCTGAATCCTTCGAATTTGGCGTGGGTCCACCTTGAGGTCGGGTGCCGGACCTACTGGACTCTTCGGTCATACTGAGACCCTTCGAGAGTCCTGGATGAGGAAGCATAGAAGATACATGTCACTTGGGTGCCATGTCCGGCCTGGCTTTTCAAGTCCAAAGTCGCCCCGATGACTTTGGCTCGGTAGTGCATGATGCGGATTCCCATGCCAGTCAAGTGGGTTCCCGGCCAGAGGAATCCCGGGCCGTCATCCTTCACGGCCAGTGAAAAACGGTCCCCGATGTGTGTCAGGGAGATCACCACATTCTTGGCCTTTCCATGTTTTGCCGCGTTCAGAACCGCTTCCTGCGCAATGTAATAGAGATGCAGGCCGACTCCATTCTCCAGGACAGGGATGGGTTCATCGCTGGAGAATCGGCAATCGATCTCATAAAGATTGCTGGTGGTTGTCGCCAGCTCCTCGAGCGCGCACGCCAGCCCTTCCTGCGCCAGGTGCACCGGGAAAAGGCCGCGCGCGATGCCGCGGGTTTGCGTGATGGCTTCGTTGAGCAAGCCGCCAATTTTTTCAGCCTCCGCAGAGTCCGGTTCGCTCTTCTTCTGCAATCGCTCGGCCAGGAGATCCGTCAGGTACGCAATGCAGGCCAGTTGCTGGCACACGCCGTCATGAAGGTCATGTCCGATCCGGCGCTGTTCGCGGGTGCTGATTTCCAGGATTTCCCGCTCCAACCGTTTGCGCTCGGTGATGTCGCGCGCGATGCCTTCGACTTCCACCCGCTGCCCGCCCTGTTCCACGATGCGGGTGTTGATCTCCAGCTTGTGGCGCTGGCCGCCGGCGCTGACGAAATCCCACTCCGCGGCGGACAATTCTTCGGCCCCTTTGACCAGTTGCTCGAGCCACTGCCTGGCCGCCGGGCGCTGCTCCTCGGTCACCAGATCGATGAGTTCATGCGAGAGGATATCCTTGCGGGGGCGTTGCAGGAGGCGTTCCCCGGCCTTGTTAATGGAAGTGATGCGCCCCTCGAGGTCATGGGTGTAAACGATGTCGTTTGCATTCTCAAACAAGTCCTCGTAACGCTCCTTCAGGGCCGCCTCTGCTTCGAGTTTTTCGCGGATGATCTTGGTTTGTTTGTGAACGCGGACTCGCAGGTTGCCGACCCAGCCGAAGGCGGCCAGCGCGATCAGGACGAGGGCGCCGACGACCCAAATCAACTTCTGCAAATTCCACCACGGCGGCAACTGGAGCAGATAAATGTCTCCCGCCGCCCTGAGCAAAAGCCGGAAGGATTTGGCGCGCCAGGCTTCTCCGGGTTTCCAATCAGAGCCCGGCTCGATGAGGCACACTCCGGTGACGGCAACCTTGCTTCCGTTTTGCAGGTAGGCGAAATCGTTGCCGCGGCCGGTGCGCTGAAGGTAGGCATGAAAAATAAATCCGCCGGACTGGAGGACCACAAACTGCTCGCGGCTATGCCGCGCCCGGTCGAGCAGAGTTGCCTCAATGCGCACCAACCGGCAATCATGGGTGCCTTTCAAGGCCTCGTCGGCCGTGACGCGGTCAGGCTCAGGCAACGGCCCCGATCCAGTCGATCTGTAGACGGCGTCCTGCAGGATGGGTGTGTAGTCGCCTTTGGCGGGAAAACCCAGCACTTCGACCTCGTCGCCAGGCAGCAACTTGCCCATTTGCCTGGTTTCGACAAACAAGCCGCCAGCCTTGTCTTCGATATAGAGGGCGTTTTCGTTCGGTCGATGGTAGATGACCGTGCCGGCGACCTTGACGCGGTGTCCGTAAGTTCCTTGCGGGCTGAAGCGAAGCAGGTTTTCGATCCGCTGTGATGGGATATCAAACGGATCGGTCGGCGCTGGTATCTCGGTGATTAAATCCATTGGCCGGGGGAGCAGCAATCGGATGTCGAACAATTGCCGCTGCAAGTTAAAGCTGGTGACGCACACTCCCCGGATTTTTACGGTGCTGTCGACCAGGTCCTCGCCTTTGGCGACCGGCAATTGGCTTGCGTAGGCGGTCAGGCGTCCGCCTCCGGTTGCCACATCGATCAGGAAGTACCCGCCCACCCCTTCATTTCGAACGGAACGGACGATGCCGCGCAGCTCGACAAACTGGCTGTCTTCCTGGCCGCTGGCCAATCGCTCAAAGGTGACGGGTGTGGCGGCGGGGAACTGGCCCTGGCCGAGGACTCGAATTTCCTGTGGCACCACGACTGGCGCGTACTCGCCGGGGTTGGTTTGGCCATCGATCTCGACGGAGACGCCTGGCTGGAGGCGGGGATCGTTTTCAGCTCCGGATTGGTAGAGGTAGATGCCCGCGGTGTCGTCCTGGAAGAACCGAAAGTAAAGGGATTGATCGAGGAAGGTGAGGGTGCCTTTCAGGTGGACCGGGTAATGGCGGGCGGCCTGGGCCGGGGTGAGCTGCCTGACTTCCTCGGCGGTGTGCAGCACGTTGAGGGGAGGCAGTTGTTCGGCCGCGCCGGCTGCGAGGTCCGGCTGCGCGCAGCG
>DASRKU010000297.1:0-5545 GCA_035648815.1 Verrucomicrobiia bacterium
TGTGAGGTGGGGTCACATCTGAATTGTGTACTTTTGAGAAGGGGTTACTGAGGGGGGTGTTGGCGGTTGCCGGCTGAGAGGGATTGGATAGGGTTGCGGGCATGGGCAGGCCACTGAGGATCGAGCGAGCCGGGGGATCCGACGATTTAAACGATTGCTGCGGCACCGAAAAGTCGAACGACAACAATGCCATCTGATCTGTCAAAAGTACAAAATTCAGATGTGACCTCAGGGATGCTGTTAAGACGCGCAACCGTCATGTTAAGCACCTGACAATTGTCACCATGAAAAAGTGCCCATATTGCGCCCATGAGAATGGGGATGACGCGGTTGTTTGCCTGATTTGCCACACCGAGTTGACACCACCATCGGCACCTGATGTTGACCCGCGTTTGACAGACCCGGGGTTTTCTCTCGTCACGGTCGCGACCTTCAAAAGTGTGGAAGACGCCGGGATGTTGAAAGCACGGCTGGAAGGAGCCGGGATAGAAGCGTGTATTCCGGAGGAATTCAGCGCGCATCTATTCTGGACGATGACTCCGAATCCGATCGAGTGCGTCACGGTCCGTGTGGCGGCAAAAGATTATGAGGCAGCCAGGCAGCTTCTCGGAGAAGGTGAGCGGCGCTAAAGCGCACGCACTCCATGTGCTGGCGCGGGAATTAACACCGCCGTAAATGCGAACGCGAAGCGTCGACCTTTACTCGTATCGAAGCGATTCGATTGGATCCAGGTTGGCGGCTTTAAAGGCGGGGTAAGTGCCGAAGATAATTCCGACGGCTGAGCAGATGACCAGGCCGATGATGGCCCAATCCACAGGGATGACCGGCGTCAGCTTTAGAAACAGGGCAGTGGCGTTGCCGCCAAGAACTCCGAGCACGACGCCGATAAAACCGCCGACTTCGCAGAGCACCACGGCTTCCATAATAAACTGGGCCATGATATTTCGTTTCCTGGCTCCCACGGCCCGGCGGATCCCAATTTCGCGGGTTCGTTCCGTGACGGAGACAAGCATGATGTTCATGATCCCAATGCCCGCGGCCAGCAGCGCGATCGAGCTGACCACCGCGACGCCCACGCGAATCGCGAAGGTCATGTTGCGAAAAATCTTGATGACCGAGTCGTTGGAGGAGATTTCAAAATCGTCCTCCTGCCCTGGCGATACCCTCCGGGCGGCGCGGAGCAGTCCGCGGACCTGTTCCACGGTGTCATCGTACGTGGCCTGGCCCTGCGTCTGGACATAGATCGTCAGGCTCCAAAGGCTGGTGTAGGGGTTGATGCCGGTGGTGATGGGCACCGCGACGATGTGGTCCTGCTCCTCGCCTCCCATGCTTCCGGTATTTTCGAGCACACCCACGACCCCGTAATTAATTCCGTTCAACTTGATCTTCTGGCCCAGCGCGGAGCCGCGCGGGAAGAGTTTTTTCGCCAGCTTATTTCCGAGGACGCAGACGTAGCGCGCATTTTCCATGTCGCTCGCCAGGAAACCGCGTCCTTCCGCGATTTCCCAGTTCCTGCAAGCAAGGACTTCGGGGGTCATCCCCACCAATGTTGTGTCGGGATCTGTCTTTCCGAAAGGGGATGAGGCTTCCCCGTACCAGAAGCGCAATTCGGCGCCGACGGCTGCGGCGAGCGTGGCCCTTTCCTGGACCAATTTTTCCTGCTGCAGGGTGAGCGGTTTGCGGCGGCGGTATTTTTCCCAGCCTTTGGGGCCTTCAAACGAAACGGCCGGCCATTTATCAACGGTGAATGTGTGGGCGCCCAGGCCACTGAGGTTGGTTTCAATGCTTTTCTGCAACACGCGCATTGCGGTCATGGCCACGATAATGGAGAACACCCCGACCACGACGCCCAGGAGCGTGAGAGCGGCCCTCAATTTGTGGGCGACCAGCGCGCCCATGGCCATCGCGAAACTTTCGCGCGCTTCGGCGAGCAGGAGCGATGTTCCTTTAACGGACATGGCTATTCATTCCGCAACGCATCGACGGGATCCATCCGCGCCGCCCGCCAGGCCGGGAAAAATCCGGCAGCCAGGCCCGTCAGGATGGACGTTACCAGCGACACGGCGACAATGACGGGGGATAGGCTGGCGGGCAGAAAGGTGCGAACCGCAAAAATGGCCGTCCAGGCAATAGCCAGGCCGATCAGTCCGCCGACCAGGCACAGCGTGGCGGCCTCGATGAGAAATTGCAGCAGGATCGTGCGGCGCCTGGCGCCAATGGCTTTGCGGATGCCGATCTCCCGGGTGCGTTCGGCAACCGAGACAAACATGATGTTCATGATGCCGATGCCGCCGACGAACAGGGACAAGCCCGTGATAAAAAGGCCCACGCTGCCGATGATCCCGCTGAGCTGCTGGAATTTTTCGATGAGTTTTTCCAGCGAGTTGACGCCAAAATCGTCTTCGTCCCCGGGAGCCAGCCGCCGGACTTTGCGCATCACGCCGCGAACCTCCTCCTTGGAGTCCTCGATTTTCGAGAGGCTGCCCACCTTGACCGCGATTCGGATTCCTGGAAAAAAGGACAGCCGCCTCACGAAGCGGGTGACAGGAACGTAGATGGAATTGTCGAGGTTTTCCAGGCCGAGAAACTTTCCGCGTCTCTCCAACACGCCGACTATTTCAAAATTCGCGTCATTGATACGCACTGTTTTGCCGACCGCGGAGCCGAATGGAAAAAAATTGGTCGACAAGTCGGAACCGATCACGCAGACGGGCCGTGAGCCGTCCACTTCGGCGGCGGTGAGAAAACGGCCTTCACTGAGATTGAGCGAACTGGTAACAGGCTCCTCCTCGGTCGTTCCCACCAGCACCACGCCGGTGGCCGCGTTGTCGCCCCTTTTGACCGTGGCGATTCCCACCGATTCGAGGGACGTTACCCAGGCGGGATTCGCGTTGCGCATGAAGCTCTGGCCGTCGGCGAGGTAGATTTCACGCCGGTTGCGCACCTTCCACCAGGGGTCCTCGCTGAACCAGGAGAATTTCTGGACGTAGAAGACATCGGTTCCGACTGCGGAAATGCTGTTTGAGAAGGCGGTGTTTAAACCGCGAATGGCGGCCCCCATCAGGGTCACGGTGACAATTCCGATGATGATGCCGAGGGTGGTCAGCACCGACCGCATTTTGTTGGAGCGAATCGCGTCCCAGGAAATGTCCAGTCCCTCCCGGATCTCCATCAGGAAGTTCATGCCAGGGAAGAGCCGGGCGTTAAGGAACGTGGCCCGGCGGCCGGACTGGTTCCAGGATGGCCGGCGGTTTGCTCCGGGATTTTTGAATCCCCGATTCGTTCATCACTTGCGACGAGCCCGTCGCGCAACCGGATAATCCGCCGCGCCATTCGCGCAATTTCCTCCTCGTGAGTGACGACGATGAGCGTGTTTCCCTGCCGGAACAATTGCTCGAACAAACCCATGATTTCCGACCCGGTCTTGGAGTCCAGGTTGCCGGTAGGTTCGTCGGCGAGCAGAATGGAGGGTTGATTGACCAGGGCCCGGGCCACAGCCACGCGCTGCCGCTGTCCGCCCGACAGCTCGTTGGGTTTGTGATGGATTCGATCTGTAAGCCCGACATTATCGAGGGCTTTCAAGGCGATTTGCCGGCGCTCTTCGGAGGGGATGCCGGCGTAAACCAAAGGCAGTTCGACATTGCGCAGAGCGTCGGAGCGGGCCAACAGGTTGAACGTCTGGAACACAAAACCAATTTCCTTGTTCCGAATTGCCGCCAATTGGTTGTCGTCCATGTCCCCGACCTGCACCCCGTTCAATTCGTATTGCCCGGAACTGGGAGTGTCCAGGCACCCAATCAGGTTCATCAGCGTGGATTTGCCCGAACCCGAGGGACCCATGATGGCGACGTATTCGCCGCGCTGGATCTCCAGTGACAACTGGCGGAGCGCGTGCACAACCTCTCCGCCCATCTGGTAACGGCGCGAGACTTTATCAAGGCGGATAAGGCTCACGGCTGCTTTTTGTCCGCGACGCCGGCCGCGGGACCTTTGACGACCTTCTTGCCATCCTCCAAGTCACGGCTGATGGCTTTAAATCCGCCGGCGACGACCTCGTTGCTCTCCTGCAATCCCTCCACGACTTCATAATAATCCTCGTCGCTGATCCCGCTCTTCACCGGAACCATTTTGACGTGATCGCCTTCAAGAACGAAAACGACTTCGATGGGTTTTGCGTCCTTGGATTTCTTGTCCGGCCTGGAGTTGGTGGGTGCTGTTGTCGCCGGCGGACTCGCCTTGGCGATTGAGGTCGTCGCTGTGGTCTTGGCCGGGGCGTTCGTGCCCGAGACGCCTTTGGTGACGGCATTGGTATCCGGCTCCTTGGGCAAGCGCGTGGTCAGGCTCGCGATGGGCACCGTCAGAACATTGGTGCGGTACCGTGTCTCAATCTCCGCGGTCACGGACATGCCCGGCAAAAACAATTCCTTCTCCTTAATCCGGATGTGGACCTCGAACTTTGTCGCATCCTGGCTGCTGCTGCTGCCGGTGAGCGAGCTTTGCCCAAGCCCTTTGGCGGATTTTGCGACGTCGCTGACAATGCCGCTGAATTTGCGGTCCTTGAATGAGTCCACTTCCAGCCGCGCCACCTGCCCGGTGCCAATTAAAACCACGTCGACTTCTCCAACATCCACCCGCGCCTCCATTTCGCTGAGGTCAGCCACCGTCATGATCTCTGTCCCCATGTTGAAAGAAGTCCCCAGCACACGCTCTCCCAATTGCGACGTTTCACGCACCACCGTCCCCTCGATGGGGGATAAAATCGTCGTCTTGCTCAGGTCGTCCTTGGCTTTGTCCAACCCGAACTTGGCCTGTTCCTCCAGGTGAACGGCGCCTTCGTACTGCAGCTTGGCAACTTCCCATGTCGTCTTGAAATCGAGGAACACCGAGTCGGAGACCAGCTTGTTTTGGAACAACTCCAGGTTGCGCTTGTATTCAGTGTGCGCTTTCTCCAACTGTGCCTGGGCCAGGTTCCGGCCGGCAATGGCCGACATGTAATTGGCCTCGGCCGAATTGCGCGAAGCCAGGTAATTGTCGGGCTTGATCTGGACCAGCAGATCGCCCTTGTGCACCCGGTCCCCTTCCTTGAATGGCAGCGCCACAATTTCACCCGCCACTTCCGGGCTGATCACCACTTGCGTCACCGGCTGAATTTTTCCCGTGGCCACCACTTTCTCGACCACGTCGCGCCGGGTGACTTTTTCCGTCTGAATGGTGATAGTCGCCTCTCGTTTCCTGAAGATGGCAACGAGGGTCAGCGCAACCAGGACGACCCCGATGCCCGAGAAGATGAGGATTTTTTTTCGATTTCGTGGTTTTCCCATGTTGATTATCCAGTAAACACGCTGGAAGCGGTTTTGTTTCAGATATACGTGCCGCAGCGGGTCAGCTTCCAAACATCTTTTGGAGTCCGCCGTTCAACCCCATTGCCAAAGTCATGATCAGCGCCCAGGTTCCAAAAACCCAAACCCCGGCCCTGCCGAAGCGAACGCCGGTCAATTTCGACAGCCCGATCGTGCGCACGACCAGGACCCAGAATGTCATAATG
>DASRKU010000298.1:0-4726 GCA_035648815.1 Verrucomicrobiia bacterium
CACCCCGTCCCTCTCCCATCGGATGGGAGAGGGACGGGGTGAGGGTGCCTTTCTGTAGACCCTCGACTCCTTGGCGCGGCGAAGCGAAGCGAAGACGGCTCGACCCTCGACCGTCGACCGTCTTTACAAGTGTGTCATGAAAACTCAGGACAGGGTTTAAGGCGAGTTTCTGCTTGAATGATAGTCAATAAAGGCCAATTTATGTGTGTATGAGACAAACAGTGTTACTTGCAGCGTTGGTTTTCGGGCTGGCCTGTGGTTGCAGTAAGAAAACTGACACGACTACTGCCACCCCTGATGTCACCTCCGAGAAGACTCCCCCGGCTCCCGAAGCGACGACCACTGGCGTCGAGGAACCCCCGAACACACCTGTTCCGGTCCCGGTTCCATCGGACACAGCAGCCAAGCCTGCCGATGCCAAGCCCGACGCAGGCGCCCCTGATTTGAACCAGCTCACCATGCAGTTGCGCGGCTGGATGATGAATAACAGGTCCGGGCCGCCCGCAAGCTGGGAAGAATGGATTGCAAAATCGCACGCACAGGTTCCCCCGCCTCCCCCTGGAAAAAAATACGTGATCACTAGACGAGCGTGGGTGGTCTTGGAAAACAAATAACTGACGACGAGACTTATGAAACAAGTAATTGGTTTATCTTCGGTCCGATCCGCCCGCCGGGGGCAGCGGTTGGCCTTCACACTGATCGAACTGCTGGTGGTGATCGCGATCATCGCCATTCTGGCTGCACTGTTGCTGCCCGCGCTGGCAGCCGCTAAGTCCAAGGCCTGCAGGGCCAGTTGTCTCAATAATCTGAGGCAAATCGGAATTGGCGTGGTCAATTTCGCCGGCGATCACAACGACCAGTTTCCGCCCGCCGGAATTGCCACCGGCAGTAGCTCGAGTGCAAGCGGCCAGATTTCCTGGGACTGCTTTATCTTCCGATACATTGGCGGCACCGCCTCGGATACGTTTCTGACTGGCGGCACTCCGCCCATTGAAATCACGCCCAAAGTGCTGCGCTGCTGCGCGGACAAACTCCCCAAAGCCAACTGGGTGCAGGACATCAATGGTGTCCGGTCCTACGCCATGCTCGCCCCGGGAACCGGCTACCAGACTTATGTCCAGGTCCCATGTGCGAATGGTTATGCTCTGCCCAAGGCCCCGCTCAATGGCAGTTTGATGGGCGCCGGTATTTATTGGGATGGCGCTCCCAAGCTGGATTGGGATGCCCCGTCCTACAAGACAAGCATCGTTCAGGATCCAGCCGGAGCCTTTATGATTGTCGAACAGGCACAATCCTTCCCGGCGGGCAACATTTGGTGCTGTGTTAACATCGGCCCTGTCTGCACAAGGGGAGCCGGCTGGGCTCCGATGTACCAGATTGAACTCAACGGTGCGCCCAGCGCGCAGGCTGCCAGTGATGTCAACCAGGGATATGTCGTCTTTAAAGCCCACAGCAGCCGGTTCAACTATCTGTTCTACGATGATCACGTCGAAGGCCTTGGCACAAACGGCACTGTCGGCAGCGGCACATTGACTGCGCCCAAGGGAATGTGGACGATGAACAGGAATGACTAAGACTTCGGTGCTGCCAGCCGCTCTGCGCGGAGGCAGCACCTTCGGTTTAAAGCTCAACTGGCGCGACGGCGCGCTGGTTGAGCTTTTTGCTTTTTTCCGCGGTTTGGAACTATTTGCAATCAAGGTAGGGGCGCGCTGCGCGCGTCCGGCTGCGCGCAGCGCAGCCCTACCAAGGAATGGCAGACCATGACGCAGCGCAATCCCAAAGAGAAAGACTTCCACTGGCTTGGCCGCCCGAGATTCATCTGCCTGGTGCTCGCCTTCTTTACACTGGTCCTCTTCTGGCCAGTCCACGGTTTTGAGTTCCTCAATTACGACGATACGGCTTACGTCACCTCAAATCGGCATGTGCTGACAGGGTTGAACCCTGAGAACATTCGCTGGGCTTTCCTCAGCGTTGACACTGGCAACTGGCATCCGCTGACCTGGCTTTCCCATATGCTCGATGCGAGCCTCTTCGGTCCAAGCCCGGCAGGGCCGCACGTGGTCAACTTGCTCTTGCATGTTCTCAACACGGTTTTGGTGTTCCTGCTCCTGCACGGGCTCACCCAGGCCCGCTGGCGCAGCGCACTCGTGGCCGCGCTGTTCGCCTGGCATCCGCTTCACGTGGAATCCGTCGCCTGGATCTCCGAAAGAAAGGACGTCTTGAGCGCCTTCTTCGGCTTGCTGACTTTGCTGATGTATTCCCGATACGCACAGGGCAGTCGAGGGATCAAGGTCGAGGATCGAGGGAAAACCCTCACCCCATCCCTCTCCCATCCGATGGGAGAGGGTGCCCGAAGGGCGGGTGAGGGTTCCCCCTCAACCATTTCCTCCCTCGACCGTCGACTCTCGACTCTCGACTATACTGTGTCCCTCGTGTGCTTCGGATTGGGTTTAATGAGCAAACCCATGCTGGTGAGCATCCCATTTGTGCTGTTGCTCCTGGATTACTGGCCGCTCGGAAGATTATCGCTCGCCCAACCCTCTTCCGCGGCGAAAGAAATCCCGCGGTTGGTGCTGGAAAAGATCCCGTTTTTTGTCCTGAGCGCGCTCTCCTGCATTGTGACGTTTCTGGCTCAGCAAAAAGGCGGCGCGGTCATGACAGTGAAAGGGTTGTCGGTCCCTCTGCGTCTTGAAAATGCATTCGTCGCCTGCATGCATTACCTGGGAAAGCTGTTCTGGCCCGTAAACCTCGTCGTCCCTTATCCGCATCCTGGACAATGGCCGTGGGTCTCGATTGTCTGCGGGATCGCGCTCGTCCTCGGGCTCTCGGCTGCCGCCGTTCGACTCAGGCGGGCATGGCCGTTCCTGTTCACCGGCTGGTTTTGGTTTGCAGGAATGTTGATCCCGGTCATTGGCCTGGTCCAGGTCGGCACGCAATCCATGGCCGATCGTTACACCTATTTGCCCCTGGTCGGACTCCTGATCGCGTTTTCATGGGGCGCGGCCGCAGCCGCTAAATCCCTGCAATTGCCCTCCGGCGCCCGGTGGCTTGCCGCTGTCATCCTGGCCGGGATGTGCGCCGCAGGCACCTCAAGCCAATTGCCGTACTGGCGCGATAGCGGCAGTCTTTTTAGCCATGCGCTGGAAGCGTCCACCGATAATTACGTTGCTCACGATAATCTCAGCGCGTTTTTGTACCGGCAGGGCGATGTCGACGGCGCGATGGAGCATTGTTATCAGGCCATGCAGATCCAGCCCAACGATGCCGTTGCGCATCACAACATGGGTCATGGCTTGTTCCTGAAGGGCAGATTCTCCGAGGCGATTGAATCGTTTCACAGAGCGATCGAATTAAACCCGCGTTATGCCAGCGCCTGGAGCAACCTGGGATCGGTATTTCTGGAGGAGAAGGATTACGACGCGGCATTTGAGTGTTACCAGTCGGCGCTTCGGCTGCAGCCGGAGGATGCGGAAACACTCAACGACTTGGGAGGCTTGTTCCTGCTGCGCAAAGAATTCAAGGAGGCCATCAACTGTTTCGAAAAGGCGCTGCGTTTCCAACCGGAACATGTCAGGGCTCATGTGAATCTGGCGAATGCCCTGGGCGAAACCGGCAATACAAACGGAGCGATCGAAAATTTTCGAACCGCTCTGCGGCTCAACCCGGAGGATCCGGTGGTGCATCTTTTTCTTGCCAGGCTCCTCGCGGACTCGGGGCGAATCGAGGAGGGCATTGCGGAGTACCAGGAAGCGCTTCGGATCAACCCGCAGTTCGCGCAGGCCAGGGCGGGTTTGGCCGGCGCCTTGGAGGCCAAGCGGAAGCTGGAAGCACCGACCGGACCGGGTGAGCGGAAGTAGGGGCAATCCGAAGGCGCTGTGGCTTGAACGGCGACAGTTGGGGGGATTGCACGAGAGGGTGAGTAACGAATCCGAGAGCGGCGCTGAAGCGCACGCACTCCACGTGCTGGCGCGTCAGTCAATCGCCGTGGTATAAGGCGAGCGCGGTAGCGTGTGGAGTGCGCCGTCTTTAGCGGCGCTGTGGGTGGGGGCGACGCTGCGGTTGGGAATTACCCGAAGCGTTCCGGCGGCCGTGTCGGAGGCGGAACACCAAACCCTTGAGAACGATCAGCTTATCGATATGGACCAGGGTGTTGTTTTTTCCCAGGTATTTTACTTACTTGTCTTCGAGTGGATTTGCGCTTATGTAAGGTCCACGTTGGCACAAATTGGTATCTGGTTCGAGCATCATGGTCTTTGATCTTCATCGATGGAGCAGTGGAGTTTTGGTGGCATTTGTCTGCATTGCCATAAGGCCAATTTGCACAACAGCTTGGGCTGCGGACTTAAATGTCATTGGCGTGAATTTGCTGCGCACGGTGACCACGAACTTGAATGGCTCAGGCGTGCGTGTTGCCCAGGCCGAAGGAGTGGTGGCCACCAACCTTCCTCCGGTTTTCGAAGTTAATCCCGCCCCGACCGGACTTCCGGCCAGCCTTTTCACTTATTTCTCCGCCGATGGTTCCAGTTCGACCTATCCCAATTCCGTCGGGAGCAATTCCTGGCACGCCGACCTTGTGGCGGGGGTTTACTATGATGTTTCCAGTGGCGTGGCGACGAATGTGGCGCACATAGACAATTACGAGGCGGATTATTTCTACAGCTCCATTGTCGCTTCATTGCCGCCGCATAACATCAACGACAAAGTGGTGAACCAGAGCTTCATCTTT
>DASRKU010000299.1:0-13809 GCA_035648815.1 Verrucomicrobiia bacterium
CCGTCAAGAGACCGGAACCGAAGCCGGCCACAACGCCGATGCCGGCGGCAATCGCCAATTCCGTGCCGGACAGAGGTGCGTGCGCGATCACGGCAAAAATGGGCCCCGCGCCCAGCAATGGCACGCGGAACACGGACGCGACAATCGAAGCCACGGCCACCGGAATGAAACTGCGCGGTTTCCATTCGAACAACAACAGTTCAACGGCCAGCAACACCGCCGCGACTGGCGTGGCGAATACGGCAGACATTCCCGCTGCGGCGCCGGCAACGAGCAACGTTTTGCGCTCGGCCGCGCTCAAATGAAATTGTTGCGCGAAGAGCGAGCCGAACGCTGCGCCCGTCATGATGATGGGTCCTTCCGCGCCAAAGGGTCCGCCGGTGCCGATGGAAATGGCAGAGGAAAGCGGTTTGAGAATGGCGACTTTGAGGGAAATCCGGCTGCGACCGAGAAGGATCGCCTCCAGCGCTTCTGGAATGCCATGCCCGCGAATCTTTTCGGAACCAAAGCGCGCCATCAGTCCGATCAGCAGCGCCCCGGCCACCGGCACTAGCACCACCCAAAGTCCCAAATGATGACCTTGCGGTACCGCTGATACGGCGGAAAAACGTTGGTAGAAAGCGAGGTTGGTGATCGCGGCAATCAGCCAAATCAAAGCGTAGGCGACCAGGGAACTGATCGCGCCAATCGTCAGCGCCATGGCGGACAGCAGCAGCACACGGCGGTTGGTGCTGAAATCCGCCAGCTCATCTGCAACGTCTGCGACGGACCCGGTAACTTTGCCAATTAAGACCGATGGGACCACTGATTCAGTTTGCATTAACGAATTGCATATTATATCGTATTGCGATACGTGTCAAATAAACGATGGCTTCAGACGCACGCCTGTTAGACTCACGCGCGATGACTGGAAATAAACAACTAAGCAAGGCGCAGTATGAAACCCTCGCAGCGTTTCGTTATGCGCTCCGGCAGTTCATTCATTTCAGCGAAGAAGCTGCGGAGGCTGCCGGCATCACGCCGCAACAACACCAAGCATTGCTGGCCATCAAGGGCTTCCCTGGGCGCGACCGTGTCACAGTGGGCGAATTGGCGGAACGATTGCAGCTTCGCCATCACAGCACCGTCGGGCTGATTGACCGGCTGGTGGCGGAGAAGTTGGTGGCGCGCGCGCCGTCAGCAGAAGATCGCCGGCAGGTTTTTGTTCTACTCCGCAGTCGCGGCGAACATGTGATCGAGAAGCTTTCCTCCGCTCACAGCAAACAATTGACACGAATCGGCCCCGAACTCAACTTGCTGCTCAAGCGGCTTGCTTGCGTCGATTAAGAGAAGTCCGTATTCTTCACTGCCATGCCAGCAGGCACCCGGAAACGATAAAAAAAGAAACAGGTGCGGTGCAAGCCTTGTGCGCAAGTGGCGTCAAAGATACGCCGACAATGGAGATCACTTCAACCAGCGTTCGAGCAAAGCGCAAGCGACGGCGCTCAAGAAGCGGCGGACGGGCCGATGCGTCCCCGCGTAGCCGGAGGGATACTTCTCGGTTTCTCGCCGAACCGGCGATTCGTGCAAGCGCCGAGTTGGAGTTTTTCAAACATCTTTTTGAGTGCGCGCCTGACGCCGCCGTGGTCAGCCGTGGGGAGCGGGTTGTGCGCGTCAACGCGCAGTTCGAGACGATGTTTGGTTACCATCGGGAGGAATTACTGGGCGAATCCATCGAGGTCCTGCTGCCCGAGCGCTTCCGCGAGCAGCTTGTCAAACATCTAACCAGTTACGGTACCGCATCGCGGGTGCGTCCGATATCTGCCGGCTTGAAACTTTTTGGCAAGCGCAAGGATGGAAGCGAGTTTCCGGTTGATCTGATGCTCAGTCCTTTGGAGGGGGAGGAAGGCAGCTTCTATCGCCGCTCTCGACGCCGACGTGATCTCCATCGAGGCTTCGCGTTCCAAGATGGATTTACTGGAGTCGTTCGCCACCTTCCGGTATCCCAATGAAATTGGACCAGGCGTTTGGGACATCCATTCGCCTCGGGTGCCCTCGGCCGAAGAGATGCTGCAACTCGTTCGTGCTGCCATGAATGACATTCCGAAGGAGCGTCTTTGGGTGAATCCCGACTGCGGCCTCAAGACGCGGCGCTGGGAAGAAGTGATTCCAGCCTTGAAAAATCTTGTGGCGGCTGCCAAATCCGCCCGCAGGACCAGGGCAGCCGGATCAAGTTAATGCATCCATCCATTCTGGCGGCGATTCCGACTCGAGCGAGTTCGGGAATTGGTTCCGTGGCTTTGCCGGGACTCATTTGTTTGACGGCTCTACGCATGGCGCGGCAGTCAACCCCAACTTCCTGATGGCTTCCTGCAAAACGGCGGCTGACTTCTCCAGGGCGCTCTGCTCGTCTGGCGGCAAGGCAATCTGCAAGATCCGTTCGACTCCTTCCTGGGAAACAACGCAGGGAACGCCCAAACTCACGCCGCTAAGGCCATATTCACCTTCCAGCACCGATGAGATGCTGAGCACACCGTGCTGGTTGCGCAAGATCGCCGCCGCCACTCGCGTTAAAGCCAAGCCAACGGCGAACCAAGTGGCTCCCTTGTAGTCAATGATGTGATAGGCCGAATGCTTGACTTCCTCCACTATTTTATGGCGAGTGGCCTCCCAGTCCTCAGATTTTGAATGAAGGCGACAAAACTGTTCGACCGGCATGCCCGCAACATTTGTCATGGACCAGGCGGCAAATTCGCTGTCTCCGTGTTCACCCAGCATGTAAGCATGAACGTTATGCACATCCACTCCGCAGTGCCGGCTCAACAGGTGGCGGAAGCGAGCGCTGTCCAACACGGTGCCCGACCCTATCACCCGTCCGCGCGGCCAGCCGGATCGCTGGTGGGCGACGTAAGTCAGGATATCCACCGGATTACTAACCACCAAAAGAACCGCCGGAGAATTCTGAAGCACAATCCCATCTACGATGCTCTGGATAATTTTGGCGTTTCGTTGGAGCAACTCCAGACGCGATTCCCCGGGCCGTTGTTTGGCTCCGGCCGTTATCACAATCATGTGAGCATCCGCATAATCCGCGTTTCTCCCTTCGTGGATCTGGACGGAAGGGAAAAAGGCCTGACCGTGGGCCAGGTCAAGAACTTGTCCGAGTGCCAATTCATGATTGGCGTCGAGCAAGGCGATCTCGTCAGCCAAACCACTTTGAGCCAGCGCGTAGGCGAAGGTGGAACCCACCGCGCCAGCCCCAACAATTACGACCTTCCTTGGTCTCCAACTGTGATTATTCATTCGTGTTCCTTAGTTTCGGTGCAAACTGTATGTGGCGATCGAAAGGTCAGGTGCATGCCAAAACGTTAGAATGGAAGTGAACGGCGCAATAGCTCGTCAAATGGATTGCCTTCCAGCCATCTGCGCGGCCCGGGCAAAGAGGCTGTCCTTCCAACTCGTCGAGAGTTGCGGGCATTCCGAAAGCCGCAGTGCGGACCCATGATCTTCCAAGCGCTGGTGCATGATGGCGTTGCACTCCGCGAGAGTCCATTGCGGACAGGGGCGCTCGGTCAATAGGCCCACGTCGCCCGGCTTGATCCAACCGTGGTGGATTACCCGAAAGTAAAAACCAGTCCGGCCATTTCGTTCCGCCTGTTCCTTCAAATCAATCACGTGCCAACGTCGCGACAGTTCCCAGCAGGGCTGTCGGGGTTGTGAAATCTCCACTATCGCCTCTCCGAATCGGAACCGATCGCCAATGCAGAGCTGAGCTTCCGTTGCACCGCCCAATGTAATGTTTTCTCCAAATCCGCCGAGCGGGATTTCCGCCAGTCCTGGCTGTGCCCGCCAGTAATCATAATGGAAGGAGGGGTAAACACACACCGCCTTCTCGGGTCCGCCATGGTACTTCCGGTCCGCTTGTTCGTCCCCGCGCAGCCCGCCATAGGACATCCAGATTGGACCCGTCAATGGCTGCTTGAAGATGCCGCTTTCCCAAGGCTTGTCCCACCACTCGGCCGTGCCTTGGGCCGCGACTGTTCTGGCCGGTCCGACAAAGAGCGCCAAGATATCAATGTTCATGGTCTTGTGAATTGTTTCATTTCGCGGCAAACAATATCGCGTCGCACAATTCCGTTCAATGTTTCGAGGGTTGATACGAGCCAGGCACTGGCCGAAACGCGATGGCCAGGCGGTTCCAACCATTGATGGCAACGATTGCGAATGTGAGGTCTGCCAGTTCTTTCTCCGTGAAATGCTTCCTGACCTGCTCGAAGACCTCGTCGGGAACGTGAGTGTCGGCGACGCGGGTGATCGCCTCGGTCCAGGCCAAGGCCGCCCGCTCGCGCTCGCTGAAAAACGGAGTCTCATGCCACGCGGCCAGAGTATGGAGTCGTTGCTCGGTTTCGCCGTGGGCTCGGGCGTCTTTGGTATGCATGTCGAGACAGAAAGCACAACCGTTGATTTGAGAGGCCCGGGTCTTGACAAGTTCCAGCAGGGAGGCTTCAAGACCGCTGTGTCTCACATAATGTTCGAGCCCACCCATGGCCTTGTAGCCGTCCGGAGCGGCTTTCATATAATCCATTCGCTGTGACATAACTAGTTTCCTTTCGTTCGCAGTGTTTGATTGCCCCGCAGTGAGGATTCCGCTCGTGTGCACGCGCGCGGCCGGCTTTTCCGCGGGCGCTTGAGCCGTTCATCTAAATATTCCTTTAATACGACGGCATTGTTGTGCTCATGATCATGCGCGCTGAACAAAAGCGTAAGGTCACCGGCCTTAGCTGCTTCGAGCAAAGGCTGCCAGGCCTCGGGCTTGCCCACCAGTTCTGCCCGGTAACGGCGCTGGAACTCCGCCCATTTATCCGGGTCATGATTGAACCAACGTCGCAGCCCGTCACTGGGCGCGACGTCTTTGAGCCAGCCAGTCATGTGCAGCGCCTCCTTCTTGATGCCCCGAGGCCACAGACGTTCAACAAGAAATCGACGTCCGTCAGTCTTCTCGACCGGTTCATAGACTCGTTTGATTCGAATCATGGTCGTTCTCCAATGCCGTAATGTGATATTTGACTTGGCGTTTCCTGACCCGTCGCTCCGCCCACTGCCGCCGGGGCATGGCCAGTGAGATGGGAGCTGTCCAAGCCAGTCACAATGCGTGAACCTAGTTTGTACGTGAAATACGAATAGGTCCATTGTAGCAGGACCGCCGCCCTGTTTCTAAACCCTATAAGAAAGAGCAAATGGATCAGCAACCAAGTGACCCAGGCAAGCCAGCCGGAGAATTCCACTCGGCCAATCTGCGCCACCGCAGCTGACCGGCCAATCGTTGCCATGATTCCCTTGTCCCAATAGCTGAATGCGGGGCGTGAGGTTTCGCGACCATTTTCACCACACAAATTGCTCTGAATAATCCGTGCCACATGACGGGCCATCTGCATCGCTGCGGGAGAGACCGCCGGCACCGGGCGGCCTTGTTCGTCCAACACTAGCGCCACGTCACCAACTGCGAAAACCTCCGGATGCCCCGGAAGACTCAAATCGCGGTTGACGCACACCCGGCCCGCACGGTCCAGGTCAACGCCGAGCTTCCGTGTCAATGGATTGGCGGCTACACCGGCGGCCCAAATTATGTTGGCGCTTACAATCCGGGTGGAGTCGGTCAACTGCAGAGAACCTTCCTGAATGGATTCAACGCGAACATTTGTGCGCACGTCAACGCCCAGTTTGGTCAACCGCACCGCTGCTTTGGCCGACAGGCGAGATGAAAACTGCTGCAACAATCGCGGACCCGCTTCCAGCAAGATCACGTGAGCCTGGCGAGAATCGATCCGGCGGAAGTCGCGCTTCAACACGTGCCGGACCAACTCGGCAAACGCGCCGGCCAGCTCCACTCCGGTTGGTCCGCCGCCAACCACTGTAATGGTCATCAGGCGTTCTTTCTCAGTCGCATCAAGGCTGTTTTCTGCTCGTTCAAATGCCAGCAGAACCTGACGCCGAATATTCAAGGCATCATCCAACGACTTGAGACCCTGGGCGTGCCGTTCCCACTCTGGATGGTCAAAGTAACTGGTGACGCCACCGAGGGCCAGCACGAGATAATCATAGAACAGACTACCGTCTTCGAGTTTCACTTCACGGCGATCCAGGTCAAACCCGGTGACGTTCCGCAGCGACACAGTCACATCGCGCTTGTTCCGCAGAATGGAACGGATCGGTTGGGCGATTTCCGTCGCCGACAAGCCAGCGGTGGCAACCTGGTAAAGTAGAGGCTGAAACAGATGATGATTCTGTCGGTCCACGAGAGTCACTTCGACATCGGGACACGAGAAAGTCTGGCAAAACGTCAGCCCGCCGAACCCCGCGCCAAGAACCACCACTTTGGAATGACTTTTCACGTTGGTATTCATAGCGTGTACCAACTCACTGCGTGGGTGGCCCATCCTGTTCGGAACGGTAGAGGTCGGCCTGGGCTGATCCGCTCACCTGGATTTCTCCCATCGCTCCCTTCTCCGAGTGGGCAGCCGCATGATCCAGGAACGTGTACATGCCTGGCACCAGGGGCGTGAACTCCACAATGGCAGCCGCACCCGGCGAAACCAGCGTCGTTTGCAAATCATGGACCGGCGGATCGGCGAGGCTGCCGTCGCGGAACACGTTTTCCATCACCGTTCCAATAATATGGAACGACGAAATCAAATTGGGTCCCGCGTCGCCGAAGTAGATGCGGATACGCTGGCCAGTCCTGGCGTGAAGCGCATCCGTGAAGATCATCGAGCCCGACTGGCCGTTAAAGACCACGAAGCTGGGGCGTTCTTCCATCGCGTGCTCGTGCGAGTATTCAAGCATCCTGCCGCCGGCAGGATTGTTCGTGGTGTAGAACTCGCTCTGCATGACGTAAAACTCCTGGTCCGCGTGCGGCAGCCCATTTGTCGGCTCGACCAGAATCAGCCCGTACATGCCGTTACCGATGTGGTCAATCATTGGGGGGACGGCGCAATGATACATGAACAGCCCCGGCGACCGGAGTCGCAACCAGGCGGTGTGTTGCTGGCCGGGCGCAACGGTCAGAAGCATCGCGCCGCCGCCCGGCCCGGTGGCGGCATGAAAATCCAGGTTGTGCGGCATGCCACTGGTGTCGGTATTGGAGATGTGTACCTGAAGCCAGTCACCTATCCGCGCACGGATGAACGGCCCCGGCACATGGTCGTTAAATGTCCAGAAGTGATAATCGGAAGACGACGACAGGGGACTCATCTTGTGAGTTGCGGTTAAATCCACATCCACGATGGCAGGTTCATGACGCGTAATGGGTGGAGGCACGTTCGGCGCATAAGTGAGCTCGGCCTTCACGTGAGGCAAAGTCGCGTCCGCGCCTGACAGAGTCGTCAGGGTTGCCGCTAAAGTGAGCAGTATTGGCATCATTTTCATAACATTGGGCTCCGGTTCGACCTCAAAATAGCCCCGCGCGTCGAGCAAGGGTTTGACTTAAGTCAAAGAATGAAGTCCTGTGTAATTGTAACATGTGAATGTGAATTCGTATTCACAATAAGCTGTGAAGCGACGAGCCCAAAAGATTAAAACCGAAATTCGCCAGGAACAGATTGCCCGCGCTGCACTGGTCCTGATTGCCCGGCGCGGGCTAAATCATCTGAACATCGGCGCGTTGTCCCGGGAAGTAGGCGTCGTGCCTTCGGCCATTTACCGGCATTACCCGGGTAAAGACCGCGTGCTGGAGTCGGTGCTCGATCTGATTTCCCGGAGCTTGTTGACCAATATCGAAGCGGTTTGTCAGGCGACACCCGATGCGTTGGAACGCCTTCATCTTCTGTTGATGCGACATGTCCAACTGGTCCGCCATCATGCGGGTATACCCCGAGTGCTCTTTTCCGAGCAAATCTTCGCCGGCAGCGCCAGACGAAAACAGCGAGTTCACCAGACTCTTCAGGGGTATCTGCAAAAGATCGCGAGGATCATCGCCGAAGGCCGGGATCAGGGGCAAATCCGCGCCGACATTGCCCCGGACACTGCCGCGGTGATGTTTTTGGGCCTGGTCCAACCGGCCATCATCCTCTGGCTTATGAGCAATGGAACTTTTGACGTAGCCGGGCATGCCGAACGCGCCTGGTGTTTGTTCCGAGAAATGCTTGAGACGCCCGGCGGCAGGTCGCGTCCAGACGCGAGGACCGCTAAAAAGGCGAAACGTTGAAGTAATCTGTCCCCACATATTCAACAACAAATGAAAAAATGAAAACGACCGCTTTAAAACTAATGTCAGTCGAACACCGCAATATCGAAACCGTGGTCAAATCCTTGCAGGACGCCGCCGCGGCTTTGGATCAGCGTCAACGGCTCAACATCCAGAAACTGCGCAGCGTGGTGGAATTCCTCCGCATAGATGCCGACGAACGTCATCATCGGAGGGAAGAAGCGCTGTTCTTCCCGATCCTGGTGAAGCGCGGCGTGCCGGCGCAAGGCTGTCCGATCAGCGGACTCAATCACGAGCACGAGAAAGGCCGCGCTTTGGTGTCGGCCCTGGACGAGTGGATCACCTTCTATGAGCAACAGCGACCGGGGGCAGATCAGGCCCTGCGGCAAACGCTGCAAGGAATCATTGACCTTTACCGGAAACACCTCTGGATGGAAGACGCCATGGTTTTTCCGATGGCGGAAAAGCTCATCACCGAGACCGACAATAAAGAACTGAAAGAGAAATTCGCGGACCTCGATCGCAAGATTGGCCTGGAGGTCATCACACGGTTGGAGACGTTTTCCGCGAGCCTGTGTTTTCAGGTGGGCACGAGCGTGCCGACGAACGGAGCAAGCCCGGTGGTTTCCAGCGGCTGCGAATGCAGCGGTTCGTGAGGAACCCATGTCCGGCCATTTTCCCAATACACAATGATAATTGCAAAGAAAGGACAGGTTTATGCAACAGAATAAAAGTTCGAAGGAAACCAAGTTTGAGCCCGCTCAAGTGGCAAATGCGGCCACATTGGTGGACTATCAAAGCGCCTCCGTCGTCAGCCGGGAAATCCTGAAAGGTGCGACGGGCAAGGTGACGCTCTTTGCCTTTGATGAAGGAGAAGCGTTGAGCGAACACACGTCGCCTTTCGACGCGTTGGTTCAAGTGATGGAAGGCGAGGTGGAAATCACCATTTCCGGCAAACTGCATCGCGTCAAAGCTGGTGAATTGATCCTGATGCCCGCCCAGCAGCCTCATGCGTTGAAAGCGCTGCAACGTTTCAAGATGATCCTGACCATGATCCGTTCCTGAACCGCGATTTAAACTCATAGACAATCAAGATTAAACCACTGTGCGGTGCCGGTCTAGGATACGATCGCTGGTGTCAGGTTCCACCGGGAATTGTACTTCACGAATTGAAATCCCTCCGGCCCACGCACAGTACCGCCCGACTTGCCACTCCGAGTCCGACGTGCAACTCTCCCGTATGAAAGCCACCAGGAAGACAACACGCCGCGGCAGTCCATATGCGCTTTCGCCGCGTCCATTTTCAGCCAGGATCCTCGACGGTCCCGAGAGAGCGCCCAGCCGGGCCATGCTTTATCCCGTCGGATTCAAACCGGAGGATTTCTCCAAACCCGTCATTGGCATCGCCTCCACCTGGAGCATGGTTACGCCATGCAACATGCACATCGATCAACTCGCGCGCGAGGCCGAGATCGGCGCCAATGCAGCAGGCGGAAAAGCCATCATTTTCAACACCATCACCATCTCCGATGGCATCTCCATGGGCAGCGAAGGCATGAAATACTCGCTGGTGTCCCGTGAAGTCATCGCCGATTCCATCGAAACCGTCGTCGGCTGCCAAGGCATGGACGGGTTTGTTGCGATTGGGGGGTGCGATAAGAACATGCCCGGCGCGCTCATCGCCATGGCCCGGCTGAATCGCCCGGCCGTCTTTGTTTATGGCGGAACGATTTTGCCCGGCTGCATCACGGATCAAAACCGGAACCTCGACATTGTCTCGGTATTTGAGGCGGTTGGCGCACACGCGAACCAGCGCATCGAAGAGAAGGAATTCCAGGCCATCGAAACCTGTGCAATTCCCGGGCCGGGTTCCTGCGGGGGCATGTACACGGCGAACACGATGGCCAGCGCCATCGAAGCCCTCGGCATGAGCCTGCCGGACAGTTCCGCGCAAAACGCGATCTCTGAAGCCAAGCGCGACGACTGCCGCCGCGCCGGAGCGGCGGTCGTCGAAATGCTTAGGCGAAACCTGCGTCCGCTCGACATCATGACCCGGAAGGCATTTGAGAATGCCATCACCGTGGTGATTGCCCTGTGCGGCTCGACCAATGCTGTGCTGCATCTGCTGGCCATGGCCAATGCCTGCAACGTCAGGCTCTCCCTCGATGACTTCACCCGCATCGGCAAACGCGTTCCCGTGCTCGCCGATCTGAAGCCCAGTGGCCGGCATCTCATGTCGGAACTCGTCGCCATCGGCGGCATTCGGCCGATGATGAAGCGGCTGCTCGATGCCGGTCTATTACATGGCGATTGCCGCACCGTAACGGGCGAAACGATGGCCGAGGCGCTCGCTGGCGTTCCTCCGTATCCTGAGAGCCAGACCATCATACGGCCAATGGATCAACCTTTGAAAAAAAGCAGCCATCTGGTTGTTCTTTACGGCAATCTCGCGCATGAAGGTGCCGTGGCCAAAATCACGGGCCAGGAAGGTTTGCGGTTCACCGGCCGGGCACGCGTGTTCAATTCCGAAGAAGAGGCTCTGGAAAGAATTCTGGACGGCACCATCGTGAAAGGCGATGTGGTTGTGATCCGCTATGAAGGCCCGAAGGGCGGGCCGGGCATGCGCGAGATGCTCTCGCCCACCTCGGCGATCATGGGTAAAGGCTTGGGCAAGGAGGTGGCGCTAATTACGGACGGACGCTTTTCGGGCGGCAGCCACGGCTTTGTGGTCGGACACATCACGCCGGAGGCTTATGTGGGCGGTCCCATCGCGTTCGTCAGGGACGGCGATCCAATCACCATTGATGCCGAGAAACACCAAATCAATCTGAACATTCCCGCCGCCGAATTGAGGAAGCGTCGCAAGGCATGGAAGGCTCCGAGACCACGTTACACCCGCGGCGTGCTGGCCAAATACGCCAGCGCTGTCACATCCGCGTCGCTTGGCGCAGTGACAGACCAGGCTCTCAAATTGTGAACCTGGCATCTGACCAATGCCTTCGGCGAACGAATCGCCGTTCCTAGTGTCGAGGTTCCCATGCTTGAACCAGGACCACATGGCGGCGCCGAACGGATCCGTGCAGACCGCGACGATGTTCGGGTTGCGTTCCTTTAGGAACCGTGCCGCGCCGGCGAGCGTACAGTCCGTCCACGTCGCCCCTTAATCGCCCGCAGCATTTCGGGATCAAGCTCTTCCGGGCTGACCCAGTTTCTTCCAGCGAAATGCACCAGCCGAAGTCGAGCCAGCCGCTGAAGCTTCTCCGCCAACCGGAGACGCAGTTCGGCAGCGCCGCTCCGGCTGGCTGGCCCCTCAGCATCGGCCACGCTGTTCAGAACTGACCAGATTCTCGATAACCCAAACTCGCGCACACGGCCTCAATGAGTGTTTTGTCGAGCCGGTCGAGCCGGGGCGCCGACGGCTGCGGTGGTGAGGCTGGCAGGACTTGGGGTGCATTTGGCGGGGCAATGATGCAATCCACAATCATGAATTAACTAACCGCATCCCCTGCACACCGGTGAGCGCAGAGCAAGCAATAGAAATATACGCTGGTGAAGGTGGCGGATGCCCTGTATACAATGCGCAGTCATCCCCAAACGCCGGCAAAGATCCTGTCCGCGAGCGTTGCGTCAGCCCGTGAGCAGTTGGCCGCGCTTGCGCAAAAACACCGGCCACACGGGAACAATCGAATATTCCGTGGGCACTATCTCAAAGTGGAAGAATAGTCTCTCTCGGCGAGCCCAGACCACGACCAACGCGGATACGTCGTCGCGTCTTCGTGATCCGAGCGCAGCGGGATAGCAAATCCCGCTTCATGATGAGGCCATTCATCATTCAATGAAAGCGGCCCGCCCCTGGCTCGTGCCCCTGGCCTTGTGGTCATCGCTCAGCAAGAGGGCGGACTGATGTTGCGGGCAAAGTCCGGCATCCACTCCTTTACCGTCATTCTTCCCCACGACTCCGAATGATCCCCGTTCCTGCGCTCAACACACCAGGGTTCAGAGCATCATGAAACAGTCTATTGCCGGTCCAGTCAGCATTTTGCTAACCGCTTGCTGGTCGCAGAACGCGACCGGGGCATCGCGGACCCGACCGGATCAGACGGGACCGGCGAATGGCGCGAGGTCTTCAATTTGATTCCCAACGGAATTGAGGGCGTGTCGCTGTTGAGGAGGTCGGCGAGTTTCGTTTTCGCAAAGGTGGCTTCCATTTGAAACATCACGTCGTTCAACCCGCAATGCAACGGGCACAGGTTCGTGCCGTGCGCCTTCAAGTCCAGCGGGCAGGTGTGGATGCGCTCCAGCGGGTCCACGGCATTGATGGCGTCCAGCACCGTGATTTGCGCCGGATTGCCCGCAAGTCGGAAGCCGCCGCCCAACCCGCGTTGACTGCGCACCAGGCCCGCCTTGGCGAGCAGTTGCAAAACCTTCGAGACGTAATCTGGCGGAGTGCGCGTGCCGGTGGCGATCTGCCGGGTGGTCTGCGAGAGAGCGGGTTCCTGCACCAGCCAGATCACGGCCCGCAGGGCGTATTCCGAAGTGCGCGAAATCAATTGCATGCCCTAAAGTGGACATTGACATCCAATTTAGCAAGCCTATAGTTGTTGCAGAGAGCGTTCGCTTCTCCGTTTGCGGTTGGAGCTCCTTTACAATATGACCATGAATACGATCAACATCGAAACCACCGTTGGAGACATTGTCCGCGCGGTGCCCGCCCGCTCGCGCATTTTTGAAAATCTCGGCATTGATTACTGTTGCGGAGGCAAGAAACCGCTGGTTGAAGTCTGCCGCGCCAAAGATTTGGATCCCGCGACGGTGGTTGCGATGTTGTCCACGATGGATGATGCGCCGGACGCACCGCTGGTCAATCTCGACGCGATGACCCTTTCCGAACTCTGCGACCACATCGAGCAGGCCCACCACGGCTACCTGCGCGAGGAATTGCCGCGCCTGGATTTTATGACGCGCAAGGTCGCCGCCGTCCATGGCGAGCATGAACCCCGCCTGCTCGAAGTGCGGCGGGTGTTTGGAACCTTCAACGCCGGAATGGTCTCCCACACCAAAGAGGAGGATGAAGTGGTTTTTCCGGCGATCCGCCGGCTGGAATCGGCGAACGGAAACAAGGCCGCGGCCGCCGCGGGACTCAAGGTTTCTTTCGACAAGCTTGACTCCGAACATGACAGTGCCGAGGCTGCTTTAGCCCGATTCAAGGAACTGACGAACAACTACACGCCGCCGGACTGGGCTTGTAACACCTTCCGCGCGCTCTACGACGGGTTGGCAAAACTGGAGAAGAACATGCACCAGCACGTCCACAAGGAGAAGAACGTGCTCTTCCCAAGGGCACTTGTCGCTGCGTAGTCGAGATGCTTGTTTCGGGGCTGTCGCCCGCGGTCGCGATCACCAAATCGACGGGCAAAGCTGATGAATCTCCTTGATCTAGACACGATGCTTGACCAGTTCCTGCTTGCCGCGCCGGCACGCATCTGGACCAGACCACTGGCGGCCCGAGGCAATCAACCTTATGAACCACACCGATAACGGGCAGCCCGTCCCAGCGATGATCTTGGGCGAAGTGGCCTCTTCCGGTCTTGCCCGAGGGCGCGCCCTGCTGTGTGACTGCGCCAAAC
>DASRKU010000300.1:0-4907 GCA_035648815.1 Verrucomicrobiia bacterium
ATGGCGTCCTGCAGCGCCAATTGCGTGGTTTCCAGCGCAACTCTCGCTTGTGTGACCTCAAAACTGGACACCGACCCGGCCGCAAACTGGCCCTCCAACAGGCGGACGACGTTGCTTTGCGCCGATGTCTGGCGGGCAAGCAGCGATTCAGTTTCGCGCGCCGCGTAAAGTTCGAGCAACGCGCCGCGGACGCGACTGCGCGCCTGCCACACCGCGCCCACCAGATTCCAGCGTGCGGCCTCGGCCAAATGCGCGGCCTGGGCCATGCGTTTTCCGCGCTTGCCACTGGTCTCGACGGGTACGTCAAGACTCAATGGCACCAGCCAGGGACTGAAATTACCAGGAATACCGGAGTCGTATCCAGGCGTTACGGACACGGAGGGATTCGGTCGCTGGCCCGCCGTGATTATCGCCGCCCGGGCCGCAGCCCATTGCGCGCGCATCTCGGCCAGCGCCGGGTGATAATAGAACGCAACCAATGTCAGCGCGTTCAGATCCCACGCCGGCGCGTTGGTGTCGACATGGTTGGCCGCGAGGAATTCTTCGAGGCCGGGACTGGAGAGTGAGCGCGACTGGAAGGCGTCTGCCGCTCTCTCCGCCGAAATAGGATGCGGATGAAACCGAACGCAGCCGGCGAGAAGAATAATTGCAATGGGGGCAAGCCAGGTTTTCATGCAGCTTGGGTTTACTGCCACAATGGCAGGCGCACCGTCACAGTTGTAAGTTTTGCGCGCACAGTATCGATTTGAATCGTTCCGTTATGCGCGGAAATGATCCATTGTGCAACGCTCAATCCAAAGCCGCAGCCGTCGACGCCGGTGCGGTGCGCCGAATCGTCGCGGAAGGAGCGATCGAAAACGCGCGGCAGAGTTTCTGCCGGCTTCGACTGCGGCCGCATCCAGCTACGACATCAATCCTTTTCCTTCTTCTTGTTGGCTTCCTTCGATTCCTTCTCCGGCGATTCCTTGTCGGTGGAAACCACCTTTCCATTGATCGCATCCACATTCACCTCGGTGATGTCCTTCGATCCTGGCGTGGCAACATCAAAGGACCAAATCAACTTGCCGTGCTCCTTTTCCAACTCGGCATCCTTCACCGTTCCATTCGGAACTTGAGCCAACGCGATTCGAGTGGCGTCTTCCTTGCTGACTTTGGCTTCTGCCTGGAGTTTCGCCTCTTTGTCATGATGCTTGTGCTTTTCCGTGGCACATCCGGCCAGCAACACGATGGCGAGGGCTGAACTGACGAAGAATTTTATGTTCATGATTTTGCGTGTCTTGAATTGCGACTTGTTCGTTCGCAACAACTTTCCACTAACGCACAGGAAACAGCTTGAAGATGAATCAAGCATAAATGGCGGGTGACAGTTTTGTCATGTGAATGGAGGAAACGCCGCCACAGATGCTCACCGTTTTTGTTCCACCGAAAACCGAGTCTTCTGTCCGGGCATCTCACGCACTTTGCCCGGGCGCGCTCACGGAGTCGGTGTCGCTCGATAGAATTGCATCGGACTGTTGCCCGTCTTGATTGTGACTTGGCAAGGATTCGTTGTGAGCGAGAGATTCGTCATCATGGACCACGAGGTTGCCGGGCCGAGACTCGCCGTCTGGTCAATCCGATACTTGCCATTCAGAGGACCGTAAAGCGTCAGACTCAACCCCGATCCGGACGGCTTCTGCATCATCAACATCGCTACGCCGGCGCGCAGGTCGGCGACCATCCCGATAGGATTGCTAACCACGATATTGTATTGACCAGCCATCATCGGCTGCATTGCTGAGAGCACCAAGGTGGCATTCGTTTGGCCTGGCATGTTCGTGCCGTTGAACATCCATTGGTAGCGGAGTGTATCGCCAGTGATCATCGCGACGTTCATCTGTATATTCGCCCCGGGGCCGAGAATCATGTTGGTAGGCATGGCGCTGATTTGCACCGGTGCAGAAACGGGCGTGAGCAGGAAGGCGTGCATCTGGCTGCCCATCATGCCGCTTCCGACGATCTGGTTGGTGTCATTGATGCCGTAAGCTTCTATCAACTGCCAACCGCTGTTGGTGGGAATCATGGCGTTCAAGTCATGTATCATGCCGCCGCTATACATGAAGGCGTGCGGAGCGCCGCTGGTCGTGTCGGCGGTGCCCACGATGTCGCCGGTGGTGTTGATGCAAAATGCCTGGCTGTTGGTGCCTCCGAGCGTGCCCAGGTCGTGCAGCGTCATCCCACCCATGCCGCCCGACGTGGAATAGAAAGCGTGTTGGCTGCCGTCGCTCATCAACGACGCGCCCACCCCCGTGCTCTGGCTGTTGACGCTGTTGGCGACGCTCGAACCACCACCCATCGTGCCCATGTCCGTCATCCCACCGCCCATCATGCCGGAGCCTGTCATAAAGGCGCGCATCGCGCCGTTGAAACTGGCGTAACCGACCACCTGGCCACTCGCGTTCATCCAATAGCCGGCGCTCGAAGCCGTGTCACTGGCGTCAATATCCATCATGCCGCTCGTCATGTTGGTCCATACGAAGGCGTGCGACAGACCGGAGGGCAGATCGGCCTCGCCGGTGATGGCATCCATCGCGTTGATGCAATAGGCGGCGCTGTTGGTGCCACCTAACGTGCCGAGATTGGTCATCATGAAACCGCCCATGGCGTTCGTGGCGAAAAATCCGCGACGCATCCCGTTCGTCAAATCGGCTGAACCCACGATGTGGCCCATATCGTTGACGCTGTAAGCGTGGCTGTTGGTGCCGCCCAGCGTCCCCAAGTCCATCATCACGCCGTTCGTAAAGGCGAAGGCGTGCGTGCTGCCGTCCGGCCGCATAGCGTCGCCAACGATGACGCCATGGTTGTTGAGGCCGAAGGCGCGGCTGTTGGTGCCGCCGAGTGTGCCGAGGTCCACCACCGCATAGTAGGGTTGGGCAAGGAGGACACTGGCCGTGCAGGCCAGAACAAAGACTGACGAAACGAATGTACGCATAATCAACTTGAACCGAGTTGTTGTGACGACGGCCTTGGTTTCCGCGACCGTCGAGCGAGAGGTCAGGGCACCGTCGTAAAAGAGCCTAATCGGATCCGGTGCCAGCGAAAGCCGGTTATTGCCATTTGTTTTACAATTTTTGGCTAGTCTGAACGAGGCGAAATCACCCAGTCTTCAGAATCAGCTGACACTCGGCATTTTTCGCAAGGGCAACAGTCCGTACAGTCAAAAAATATGTCCGGATCGAACCGGGTGCCGGATTTCTCAAGAAACCGCTTTGGCTTGTCCAATTGACCACGAGTGTTCACCGTTCCCCATGCCATGGAAGAAGATGCTAGCTTGGGCTGCCGGCCAAATTGAATCCCTTTTGCTCCAGAAACTCGAGTTTGTCCTCGAGGAAAACCGTGTCTACCGAACCCTCCTTGACCGACACGCACCGCATTGGCGGCTGACCAACCCCGAACGAATCGCACTGGCCGAAAAGGGCAAGCCCCTCGCCCACCATCATCACGAACGAAACCATCAAGGCCTGGACAATCTAATCCCCTTCCCCAACGAGCGGTCCGATCCTGCCAACGGGAAGATTATCAACTCTGCCCGGATGAATTCTTTGACTGTACGGCCTCTGTAATTAAGTGCCATAAGTAACCTTTCTGTTTCCTCTTTGGTTGGTTCGAACGAAGAGACGGTTCGTGGACAATCGGCTGTGCATTGCATATGCCAAGGGGGAAACCGGCACACGTCAGGCGGCAAACCCTGATCAAAGGGAGCCAGGTTCCCCACTCTGCGACGGACAAAAGAACTTTCGTGACGAACGGGCGAACTTTGCTGCTGACGCAAGCCGCTTATTTTGAAGCAATAGCAACAACGCCCCTCGGACAGGCGAACTTTAGAGACGAACAAAGGAACTTTAGCGACGGACAGGCAAAGGTCAGAGACCGACAGGTGAACCTCAAAACCCTTCGCCCGTTTCAAATCGGAACAAACCCGCTCTTGCCTCGGGAATGATGTAAGCCTGCACAAAGATCAGACAATTTCTCAGGAGGTTAGGATTTGGAAGACCGCTCTACTCGCAATGAACGCGGCGGACACGCGAAAGATCTCATTAAACATTTATGCACCTATTCAGCCCTGACCCCTTCTACGAATTGTTGCGTGGGACCGCCGGGGCAAGCGTATCGCAGGGGGATATCGGGTGGTACGGAGGTCTGATATTCTCCATTTTCCTGGTCGGCTGGGCCGCAGGCGGAGTTCTCTTTGGAATTGTGGCGGATCGTTATGGCCGCACCAAAACTCTGATCTTCACGATTCTCACGTACGCGCTGTTCACGGGCCTGGCCGCGCTGTCGACGAGTTGGTGGGAGCTGGCGGCATATCGATTTGTCACCGCTCTCGGCGTCGGAGGCGAATGGGCAGCGGGGGCCGTGCTGGTCGCGGAAGTCTGGCCGGAGGATAAGCGCACCCGGGCAGCCGGCATCCTGCAATCGGCCTGGGCGGGTGACGAACAGACGAAGCAAAGAATATTCGGCAGGAGTGAGCTTTGTTTCTTTCAGTGCGACGGAGAACGATTCCGTGCCGGCAATGGCTGGCCGACGTTATAACCCGCCGGCAAACGCGCGTGCAATTCGCGGCTGTGTCTCCAGATCAAACCCGCAAGCCAGTGCCGCGTGAAGGCCCAGAGCCAGTCGCGTCCCGCGGTGCCCGAACGGCGCATGAGCTGGCGAAAACGCGGGTTGTGCCTGTAAATCACATTCGCCCGCACAGCGAGCCGGGTGATCCAATAGCGCGGCAATTCCACGCCCAGCCACGCGCATGCTTCTTCCCACACCCTTACCGCCACGGCGTACGGGACGATGGGCGTGCCGGTTTCAATGCTCCTGCGGCGGCGTCTCCGCGGGCAGGCGGGACGGGCGACTCCTGGAGTCGTCCCCGGACA
>DASRKU010000301.1:0-4368 GCA_035648815.1 Verrucomicrobiia bacterium
GATGAGCGTGATCGTCAGCACCGAGACCAAGGGCGCCACGGGAAGGACAAATTTTACAAAACGCGGCGTGTATCGATTTAATCCCAGTCCCAGGAGCAGCGGCGCGAGCACAATTTTCAGCGTGCTGACAAACAGTCCCATCGCGTCCACCGGCACATATTTTCCCGCCAGCCAGCGTGTCAGCAGCGGCGTCATGAAGATGGCCCCGAACGTGGAGCACATGGTGATCAGCACCGAAAGCGCGACGTTGGAGCGGGCGATATAATTGACGACGTTCGAGGCGGTGCCGCTGGGGCAGCAGGCGACGAGGATCAAGCCCACGGCAAAGGGGGTTTCCAGCCTGAGCATGTGCGCGATGCTCCAGCCGAGAAACGGCATGATTGCGTAGTGGGCCACGAAGCCGATCGTGACGGCGACAGGCATCTTGAACACCGCCCGGAAGTCTTCCACGCTCAGCGTGATTCCCATCCCCAGCATAATCAGCGCAAGTCCCCAGGTGATGAAATCTCCGTTGAACCACGCAAACCATTGCGGCCGTCCCAGAGCCAGCGCGCCTCCCGCCACAACCCAGACGGGGAACAGATTTGTCAGAGCCGAAAACAAGCGGGTCATGACTGAACTTATAAACGCAATCGGCGGTGGATTGAACCAAAAATCGAATCATGGGGACGAGCCGTCCCCACTCCGATGGGGATTAGCATTGAATTGCGCTATCGTTCGCACCATTCTCACCCGCGTGAGCCATTTAAACCAGGCCCGCAAAGTTTTTGACATCGAAATGGCCGCGCTGAAAGCAGTGCGGGCCCAGTTGAACAATTCCTTCCAGCTCGCGGTGGATGCCATGGCGGAGTCCCTGGCAAAGCGCGGGAAAATTGTCGTTCTGGGCATCGGCAAGTCGGGCAACATCGGCCATAAAATCTCGGCCACTCTCACCAGCACCGGTTCGACCAGCGTGGTGCTCAACAGCGTCGACGCACTCCACGGAGATCTGGGCATCGTCAATGACGGTGATGTCATCCTGGCCCTCAGCTACTCCGGAGAATCGGAGGAATTGCTGAACCTGCTGCCGGCGCTCAAGCGCTTCCTGGTAAAAATTATTGCCATCACCGGCGCCCCGAAATCCTCGCTGGGCGCGCATAGCGACCTGGTTCTGAACGTGCACGTTCCCAGGGAAGCCTGTCCATTCAACCTCGCCCCAACCGCCAGCACCACCGCCATGCTGGTAATGGGTGACGCGTTGGCAATGTCCGTGCTCCAGGCGCGCGGGTTTAAGAAAAGTGACTTCGCCCGCTACCATCCCTCGGGCGCCATTGGCCGCGCCATGCTGCTGCGGGTCGGAGATATCATGCGCGCGGGAGAGCGCAACGCCATCGCTCGCGACGATCTGGCAGTCAGAGAAGCTTTGATGGTGATGACCCAGGCCCGCTCCGGCAGCTTGAGCGTTATCAACGGGCGCGGAAAACTGGTCGGCGTGTTTACCGATGGAGATTTCCGCCGGCACATGTCCGGCGACGCGGACATCCTGACCCGCCCGCTGAAGAGCGTGATGACGCGCAACCCGATAGCCGTGGCGGTGGATGCGCTGGCCGTCGAAGCTCTGAAAATTTTCAACGAACGAAATATTGACGATTTGATCGTGGTGAATGGGAAACGGGAGCCGGTTGGCCTCGTTGATTCCCAGGATTTGCCCAAGCTGAAAATGATGTAGTGGATGAGCGTTTTGCAGCAAATCAGGTTTGAAGCCCGGTTCACCAAGGGATTCCCTCTGAATTACCTTTTGTGCCTCCCCAAAGCTTACGGGGAGAGCGACGACTCAAAACTCTGGCCGCTCATCTTGTATCTGCACGGCGCCGGCGAACGCGGCACGAATCTTTCCATTGTGGCGTCGCATGGACCGCCCAAGTTGGTCGCAGCCGGACAAGCCTTGCCTTTTATTCTCGTTGCGCCCCAGTGCCCGTTCCAGCAGCGGTGGGACGATGACGTCCTGATTGCGCTGCTCGATGACGTTGTTTTCAGGTACCGGGTGGACAAGACCCGCGTTTATGTGACCGGCCTCAGCATGGGCGGGTTTGGAACATGGAGTCTTGCGGTGAATTATCCGGAACGATTTGCGGCGGCGGCGCCTATTTGTGGAGGAGGCAATGGCATTGACGTGTTATTGGCCGAAGGGGCGCGCAAAGACGCACTGCTCTCGCTGCCGATCTGGGCATTTCACGGGGCCAACGACGACGTGGTGCCCGTCTCCGAATCCGAACGGATGATGGCCGCGCTCAAAAGGGCGGGACCGGCCAACGCGCGGCTCACGGTGTATCCGGAAGCGGACCACGATTCGTTCACGCGGACTTACGAGAACCCGAAATTGTTCGAGTGGTTTCTCGCGCATCAGCGCAAGCAGCAAGGCTGCTGACGCGGCCCAGCCGCTTCGGCATCGTGATGATCGCCACCCCGGTGAGAATGATTGCCCCGGCCAGGAGCACACGCGAAGTCAGCGGTTCGCGCAGCAGGAGATTTCCAAGCATCAGCGCAATTACCGGGTTGACATAAGCGTAGGTGGCGACGTGCGCCGGTTTGCTCACTTTGAGAAGCCAGACATAGGCGCTGAAACCAATCCAGGAGCCGAACACCACCAGGTACAACAGGGCTCCGATGGACCGCTGAGAAATGCGGGTCCAGTGCACCTGCTGCAATTCCCCGGTGCAGAGGGCCAGGACCATGAGCACGGCGCCACCGTATAACATTTGCAGCGCTGCAATCATCCAGGGCGATTCTTTGCCCAGCCGATGCTTGGAGAACAACGAACCGCCCGCCCAGGAGATGCCCGCGATCAGCAGCATTACGACGCCCGAATAATGGTGGACGTTCGGATGCAGAGGGGTGTTCGGCGACATCAGAAGAGCAATTCCGGCAAATCCGATGGCAATGCCCACCACCGTCCGCAGCTCAGGCCGGGGTCCGCCGGGCCGCATCCAATCCAACACGGCAAACCATGCCGGCGTCAAACCCACGATCAGCGACGTGATCCCGGACGGAACTGTTTGCTCCGCCCACACCACCAATCCGTTTGCCGTCACCAGCAACAACACTCCGCTGATCAGGATGTCTTTGGATAAGGACCGGTCCGGCAGTGGTTGCCCTCGAAATCGCAGCACGGCCAGGAGCGCGCCGCCCGCCACCAGGAAGCGGCAGCCCGCCATGAAAAAGGGCGGCAGGGTTTCTATCGCAACGCGCATGCCCAGGTACGTGGAGCCCCACAGCACATACACGGTGGCAAATGCAGCGACAACCAGCGCGCGCCGGGGCGGCAATTCCTGGGCGTGCGTGTTCATCGGCCCGGTAGGGCTGCGCTGCGCGCAGCCGGACGCACGCAGTGCGCCCCTACCCTCAAAATCCGTGTTCATCCGTGTCCATCCGTGGTTAACGGTTCCCAATTGTTTCTGTCAGCTTCATCAATTTCCAAAAGCATTTGTCCGGCATTATAAATAAAAAACCCGCCGTCAATCCTGCGGCGGGTGTTCAGGAAAATTTTTGCCAGTTACCTGAATTTCAAAGACCACCCGGACCGAGCGGCGCGCGGACGAATCATCCGGGCCGTCGAGGTTGCGGTTTTGACGTGCTCTGAATGCGTGGCCTTGGATGCCATAAGTTGTTGTATTCTCACCCGGACGCCCGGCTTGTCAACCTGCTATCGACCGTAATGCAGCGGATCGACATTAGAATCGCTGCAGAATAATCTACGGACATGAAGCTGTTCTTGTTAACCTGCACGATTTTCGCAGGTGTTTTCGAGGTTCAGGGAAGTGTGATGATTAACGAATTGATGGCCGGGTCAAGCGATCGTCGGCTCTCCTGGTCCACCAATGGCGCCCCCTATTTGGGCTCGGGAGCGGCGTGGATGACGCCGGGCTATTCCGCCGACGCCTGGACCAGCGGAAACCTTCCTGCCGGGTATGGCTTTAGCGGACTCGCAACGGATTTGACCAGGACCATGAAATCGAGCGCGCCTTCGCTGTACCTGCGCAAACAATTCACGGCGACATCGGCGCAAGCCACCGGTACCAACCCCCTGGTCCTCCAGGTGGAATACAATGATGGGTTTGTGGCTTACCTGAACGGGCGCGAGGTGGCCCGAGCGAATTGTGGTCCGACCAATTATTTCATGTATGCCTCACAACCCGCTTTCAACGTGAGTACCGCCAGTGGCGTTGTCCAATTCTCAATCGGACCCGCATCGCGCTGGCTGGTCCCCGGCCAGAATCTTCTCGCCATCCAGGCTCATAACGCCGAAGAACCCTCCACAGTCTCCGATCCCGGGCACATCACCCAACATATTCCGACCGGCGAGTTCAAGATCAATGGCGGGTTGTCCTG
>DASRKU010000302.1:0-2619 GCA_035648815.1 Verrucomicrobiia bacterium
CTCCGGATTCGGGATTGGAACCCGCCACGGTTCCCTCCGAGACGACGGTTGAAAGGGTGCCGCTGGACAGGGCCACGGTGAGCAGTCCCAATGAAAAGAAGGCGGCGACAGGAAACGACAGGAAGCTGGCGGCCGTCAGCCCGATGGCGGCCAGCAGCGACATCCAGCAGAAGAGGATGCCCAGGCCACGGGCGAAGTTCAGCCCGAACCCGCCTTCGCGGTAGAGCACTTCGATTCCGGTGCCGAGCGGGAACAGGAGCACTGTGTTATTGTCATTGGCGAAGGAAATGGTGAGCACGCCATCCTGGTCGAACAGGTTGCGAGGAATTTCGAATTCATGGAACGTGTCCGGCGCCAGGCTCATCGGGTCGCTTCGCCAGAACGCGGTTTTCTGCGGAACACCGATTTGCCAAAGCCCGACAAACGTCCCGCTGGGACTCTTGTCCGCCGCGTTGAACTTGATGCGCAATTGAAGGGGCTGATCGCGGAGCAACGACTTGAGCACTCCCAGTTGAATCCGCCATTGGCGCATCGACGAAGGCGGGACGAGCTGGAATCGCGCTTTGATTTGCTCGCGAATTTCAAGCCTGACCTCCCGCCAGTTGACGGGGCCGCTGTTGCTCTTTTGCCGGCGCTCCTCGAGCACTCGATCGGTTTCGGCCTCGATTTCGCGCTGGAAGTCGGGAGGCTTGATGGAACCGCGCGCGATGAGCACTTCCTTGGCCAATGTCTTCTGCTCCTGGGCCGGCAACTGGCGCGCGCGCCATAACAAGAGTCCGTAAACGCTCCCGCCGGCAATCGCGAGCAAGGCGGCATTCAGCGCCACGATGCCCAGCCATTTGCCCAGCCAAATTTGCCACCGGCCCACCGGCTTCACCGCAACCACCTGGATCTGGCACTCCTCAATGTCCCTCGCCAGCGTGCCGCAGGAAAGCCACAGCGTCGACAATCCCAGCAAGGCCGTGATCGCGCTCAGCGTGTACGTGAGCAGAATCTGCGTGAACCCCCGCGCCGTCCCGTCATCCTTGATCAGCAGCGGCAGCCCGATCACAGCCCCCAGCAATAAAACCGCGATCACCAGGAATAACCGGAATCGTAACGCCGCTTTCCAGGTCAACCACGCTATGGCCAGCAACCCTTGCATCTACGCTCCGGACTCCGGGCGGCCGCCGCCCAGCAGCGACGAGAGTTTCTCATCCGCTTTGGACAGGTCCTTCGCCGCCTCTGGTGTAACCGGAACCGATCCAGCCAAAGGGGCGTCCGGTCCCGAAGACTTTGTGAGGTCCTCGAGCTTCTTTTCGTCCACCGCCGGAGCAGCCACCGATGGAGCGGGCGCGGCGGTTTGCCCAGGCTGCGGCAAAGTCAATCTTTCCAAAAGCTTCTCGCTTCCCGTTTCCCCGGCGCCGTCGCCCCTCAGGTACTCGGCAATCCGCGCTCCCGAAACGGCACCGCTCGTCTCGGCCGCCGCCTGGCGCGCCTTTTGAACCACATCCAGAAAATAGCTCTCCAGGTTCTGCGTGGGGTTGTCGATCCGCACCTTGTCCATCGCCACATCCTTTCGAATCACCTCCAGCACCCGTTCCATCGTGGCCCGGGAGAGCACCGGGGTCGTAATCCGAATCGCATCCGGTGTTGTCAGCAGCTCTTTCAGGGTCCCGATGGCTTGAACTTTGCCGCCATAATAAATAACCACCCGGTCGCAAACATCCTCCACGTCCGCCAGCAGATGGCTGCTCAGGATCACGGTCTTGCCCCGGCGCGCCAAAGCAACAATCAGGTCCTTCACCTCCCGGCAGCCGATCGGATCCAAACCCGACGTCGGCTCGTCCAGGATGACCAGGTCGGGATCATTGATCAGGGCCTGTGCCAATCCAATACGCCGCTGCATGCCTTTGGAAAACTCTCCCACCGTCCGCGTGAGGGTCTGGTTCAGACCCACCATCTCCAGCAATTGCTCCGACCGCCGCGCCCGGTCAATCCTCGGCAGGTGAAACAAATTGCCGAAAAAATCCAGGGTCTCCTTCGCATTGAGATACCGGTACAGGTAGGACTCCTCAGGCAGATAACCAATGCGCGACTTCGTCTGCACGTGCCGCGGCGGACGGCCAAACACCTCAATGTGCCCCTTTGTCGGGTTCAACAGGCCCAGGAGCAGCTTCACCGTCGTGGACTTGCCGGAACCATTGGGCCCCAACAGTCCAAAAACCTCCCCGCGCCGCACATCAAAATCCACGTCGTCCACGGCCCGGGCCTTGGACCGGCCCCAGAAATCCTTGAATACTTTCGAGAGTCCGCGGACCGAAACGACCGTTTCCCCAGCCTCGGTTTCGGCTGCGGGCAATGGGGCGCTGGTTTCAGCAACAGGCATAAATCAATTCAGCTACGCCAGCTTCGGAGCCAGTTCCGCGGCAGCCGCAGGCCGGCGCGCGGATGGAACCTCCAGCGCCGGTTGGTAATGTTCGAGTTCCTCGCCTTTGCGGACCAGCCTGGCGCTGTTGAAAATCACAATCAACGAGCCGGCGTTGTGAAGAACCGCGGCAACGATCGGGTTCAAATAACCAAAGGAAGCCAGCGTGAGCCCGCCGATGATGAAGCAGACGCCAAAGAAGAAGTTTTGAT
>DASRKU010000303.1:0-5231 GCA_035648815.1 Verrucomicrobiia bacterium
GGCTCTGGTCTTGACTCGAAAGCATCAGATCTTATGCTTTCCAACAGCGGAGAGATGGCCGAGTGGCTGAAGGCGGCGGTTTGCTAAACCGTTGTACGGTCAAAAGCCGTACCGGGGGTTCGAATCCCCCTCTCTCCGCCAATTTCTTCTGTGGACCACCACGAAACACACGAAAGAAGTTCGGAAGGAGGTATCCGCGAATTTCACGAATATCCGCGAATTCAGAGTCTCTGAAGTGTTTTCCCCTCAAAAAAATTCGCGGATCGCTAACAATATCTGAATAGGTCGACAGCCATGTCCGTCATGAGTACCAAGTGACAATAGTATTCGGTTTTTTCAGGTGTTGCGCCTGCCGCCTGGTTCAGGTTTCTAGAAACATGATGATCTGCCTCGCCCTTCCCGCGGCTCTGGGCTTGATCAGTTCCTGGCAGGTTCGAGCAGCCGATTCATCCACCCTCAGGCCCCCGGAACCATCGCATGCGCGCATTCCCAGCAACACAGCCTCGCGTGAAGGCAAGTGGCATACTGTCCCCGTCGAGCCCCGGCCGGGGATTCCAAAAATTCATTACTACGACAAATTGAACCCGGTGTGGTGGTTCAAGAATGTCGATGAACCCTCCCCTCCAAAATGGTATCTGCCCCATGGCAAAGCCAGGAAACTCAAATGGCGCTTCAGGAACTCATTCCATAATTTCAACAACTATGTCATCGGAATCGCCGACAAGCGGTTCTCCCGGAGCGGGCGCTACCCGGAGGCCACCACCAATCCGCGCGGCGGCTGGAATTTTGCGGTTTCAAAATACAAGTGGCTCCGCTTGCCGTTCATTTCCTATCGCCGCGGCAAATTCCAAACTTACCTGGGCTGGCGTGATCACGGGAATTTCGGGATCAAAATCAATGTGAAATAAGGCCGCACCGAAGCAGAAAACCCTCTCCCCGGCCCTCACACAAAAGGCAAGTCACGCCTGAATCGAGTGCTTCAGCAACAGGAAAGCCCTGCCGGGATTCCACAGTGCTGAAGCGGCCGCGTGGGGAAGGCCGCGCGCAGCGCGGCCCTACCCATTTCGGTAGCATACCCAGTTGGATATCAGAAGCCTTTTGGCAGGGCAGACCGGCCGGCGTAAACAGCGTTTGCGCCAAGAATCTGCTCGATGCGCAGAAGCTGATTGTACTTCGCCAGGCGATCGGAACGGCTCAAGGAGCCGGTCTTGATCTGGCCCGCATTGGTAGCCACCACGATGTCAGCAATGGTTGAATCTTCTGTCTCGCCCGAACGATGGCTGACGACGGAAGTGTAACCATGGGTCTTGGCCAGTTCGATGCAATCCAACGTTTCTGTCAGCGATCCAATCTGGTTCACTTTGACCAGGATGGAATTGGCGGTCCCGCTATCAATCCCCTTCTGGAGAAATTTCACATTGGTGACGAACAGGTCATCACCGACCAGTTGAACCTTGTCTCCGATTTTGTCGGTGAGCTTTTTCCACGTAACCCAGTCGCTCTCACCGCAGCCATCCTCGATGCTTACGATGGGGTACTTGGCGACTAATTTGGAGTAAAACGCAACCAGGTCGTCACCGGTGACAGTTTCTCCGGTGCTTTTCTTGAAAGTATATTTTGCGGAACCGGAATAGAACTCCGATGCGGCCGGGTCCAGGGTCAGGTAAATGTCTTTTCCCGGCTTATAGCCGGCGTTCTTAATGGCCTGAATGATCGTTTCAAGCGCATCTTCCACGCTCTTGAGTTTGGGGGCGAAGCCGCCTTCATCGCCCACGGCGGTGCTCAACCCGCGCTGTTTCAGAACGGATTTCAAAGCATGAAACGTCTCGGTAATGGCGCGGAGGCCTTCGCTGAAGGTGGGCAGGCCCAGCGGCATGATCATGAATTCCTGGAAATCGATCGGCGCATCCGAGTGCGCGCCGCCATTGATCACATTCGCCATCGGGACCGGCAGCGTCTTGGCGTTGGGGCCGCCCAGGTATTTGAATAGAGGGATGCCGATGGCTTCCGCGGCGGCTTTGGCATTCGCCAGCGAAACGGCCAGGATGGCATTGGCCCCGAGTTTGGATTTCGTTTCCGTGCCGTCCAGATCGATCATGATGCGGTCAACCATCAATTGATCGAGCGCGTCCACTCCCTGGAGTGCGGGAAGGATTTTGCCGGTGACATTCTTGACAGCTTTGGTGACGCCTTTGCCGAGGAAACGTTTCGTATCCCCATCGCGCAGTTCGATGGCTTCATGTTCGCCGGTGCTGGCGCCCGAGGGGACTGCGGCGCGCCCTACGGCGCCGCCGGCGAGAATGACATCGACTTCCACGGTTGGATTACCGCGCGAATCGAGAATTTCGCGCGCCTGAATATTACAGATTGTGCTCATTTGATATTAGAATTGCCGACTACGAAATATTGCGAACGAAGCGCGCATGATAGGAGCGCTGGCCCGCGAGTCAAGAAACGCCTAATTCGACATGGAGATTTCGGCTTCGTCGCGCTTCCTGGCGGTGTCTTCCTCGGGGCGCATGATCACAGGGGTATCCAGGGAAACGCCAGGCTGGGAGCCGTCGTCGGTGGACTTGTGAAACTTGACGCTGACGATTTTGCTGATTCCATGCTCCTGCATCGTGACGCCGTACAGCACGTCGGCCATTCCGATGGTGCGCTTATTGTGCGTGATGATGATGAACTGCGAGTTTGCCAGGAATCGCTGCAGGATCAGGACGAAGCGGTTGATGTTGGATTCGTCCAGGGGCGCGTCCAATTCATCGAGCACGCAGAACGGGCTTGGCCGGACCTGGTAGATCGAGAACAGCAACGCGACCGCTGTCATGGTTTGCTCACCGCCGGACAGGAGCGAGATGGTCTGGAGCTGTTTGCCGGGAGGGCGGGCGACGATGTCGATGCCGCTTTCCAGCACATCATTTTCATCCACCAGCACGAGGTCGGCTTTGCCGCCGCCGAACACTTCGGTGAACATGGCGCGGAAATTCATCCGGATGCTCTCGAAAGTTTCGAGGAACATCTGCCGGGTTTGCGTGTTGATCCTGTTGATCACCTCCAGCAACTGGGCCTTGGCCTGGACGAGGTCATCGTGTTGTTTGCTGAGGAATTGGTATCGCTGCTCGGTTTCCTCGTATTCCTCGATGGCGACCAGGTTGACCGGCCCGATTTCATCGAGCCTTGTTTGCAGCAACTCGATTTGCTGGGCAACGACCGCCCAGTCGGTGGCAGCGCCCGCGGCGGCCATTTCCTCCGGGGTCATGACGTGAACCTTCGCGGGTCCCTCCTCGGCAAACGTGATCGTGATGCATTCGCTGCGAATGTCGTCGAGGCGGAGATGATACTTCTGCTGAATGCGTTCGCGGAGGTTCTCGGCGGACATATTTTTCTGCGCGAGCTCCACCTCCAGCGCGCTTCGCTGTTCCTGCGATGCGGCCAGGCCGCGCCGGTCTTCGCGGAGCCCTTCCTCGCGGGTGAGCACGTCGGTTTCCTGCTCCTGTTTCTGCGCGAGCCATTGCGCACCCCGGGCATTGACCTGCTCGCGCTCGTGACGGAGGTGCTCGATGTGTCCGCGCGACTCCACAATTTCGCGTTCCGAAGATTCCTTGCGTTCGACGAACGACACGCATTCGGACCGTCGCTGGTCGATGGCCTGGACGACTTCGCGGATGCGGGCCCCGAGAGCCTGGTGCTGCTGAGCGAAAGAGGCGCAAAGCTGTTGTTCGGCGGCAAGGGCGACCTTGCATTCGGTCAGCCGCGCATTGGCGCTCTCGCGCTGCTGGCGCAGTTGATCGAGTTCCGCCGTCAGGGCGGCCACATCGGCCTGGCGCGCCTGTTCGCGCGCCTGGAGTTCGGCGGCGCGATCTGAAAGCGCAGCCCGCTTCTGCATGCCTTCGGCTTCCTGGGCGGCGAGGCTTTGGACCTCGTACATCACCGTCTCGATTTTCTGATGCAACAGCCGGCGCGAATTCTCAAGGGCCGTGAATTCCCCTTCGCGAGTGGCAATCGCGACTTCCTGCCGCCGCAGCTCGGTCTGGGCCTGCTGCAAACCGGCCTGGAGTTCGGTTTGTTCGCTTTGCAGGGCGCCTTTCCTGCGGCTGATCGCGGCGATGTCCTCCTGCAGACGCCCCAATTCGGCGCGGAGCTCCGCGATCTGGTTCTTGCGTCCCAGGATCGACGAAGGCGCCCGGCTGTCGCCGCTTCCGTTCAGGTAACCTCCCGTGTAAACGCCATGGCGGCTCAGGAGATCGCCGGACAACGTCACGAAGTCGCACCCGGCATGACCATTCTGCAATTGCGCAGTCGCGGACGAAAGATTAGAGGCGATGAACGTGTGGCCCAGGAGACTTCTCACGAGTTTGCCGACGGATTCATCCGTCGCGATGACGCTGAGGGCGGGGACGACCTCGCCTTTGGAAAGCCTGTTTTGCACCAGCACGCTTTCGCCCGGGGCCATGTCGCCCGAGAAAACGAGTTGGTTTTCCGGGACGGCGACCGCGAGGGCGGCGACACTGGCGCGCCCGGTTCTGCTGGCGCTGAGTTCGGCCAGGATTTGCTGGGCCGACTCGGGCTGTTCGGTCAAAACCAGTTGCAAGTGGTGCCCGAGGGCGTTCTCGATGGCGACAACATACTCGGCCGGGACACGAATGCGATCGGCGAGCGAACCGATGACGGAAACAGAACGGCGCAAAGCCGCGAGAGCTCCCGCGCCAAATCCTTCGTGCGAACCTTCCAATTGTTCGAGGACGTCGAATCGAGAACGTTTTTCGGCTTGCTGCTGCAATCGCTGCTCCTGCTCCTGCGACGCCTTGTTCAATTCATCCTGGATTTCCACCAACCGGCGCTGACGCTCTTCGACTGTTCCGCGTTGCGTTTGAACCGTGAGTTTTTCGGTTTCGACATGCGACGCAAATTCCTGTAGCCGGCTTTCGAGGCGGCTTCGTTCTTCTTCGAGCTGGATTTTTTCGGCGGAGAGCTTTTCCAATCGGACGCTGTTGCCCTGCTTCTGCAAGTCGAGGGCGGTAATTTCATTTCGGACGCGGCTCAAGTCCTGGGCCGCGGCAAACGCGTCCGCCTGGGCCTGGCGCAGGCTGTCCTGCCGGTTCTGCAGGTCTTTTTCCAGCGCGTCCAGCGCCTGCTGGCGGGAGTGGAGAGATTCGCGATTCGCCGCCAGAGCGGCTTCGGAAGAGCGCAGACGCGCCGCGACGGCGGTTAATTCCTCATCAGCCGCCTTG
>DASRKU010000304.1:0-21655 GCA_035648815.1 Verrucomicrobiia bacterium
TCGGAAACTTTGGCGTTGTTGAAAATTCGTTTATTGGGCCGGACCCAGTCTTTTTGGAGAATCGTTCCGGCAAAGGTCCCGTAGCCGGTTGCGCCCAGCGCTTTCAGCGTGTCTTTGACTGTGGGGATGTAATCCTCCGGCAGAGCGCGGGAATCTGTGCGCGGATACGTGAGGGCTTTGTGCCGTTCATAAAGCGCCTGGGCAATCTGCAGGGTGCGGCTGGCGCTGAATCCGAACCGGGAATTGGCCTCGCGCTGCAGGCTGGTGAGATCGTACAGCAGCGGCGACAACGAAGTGGTGGGCTTGCTTTCCTCAGTCACCTGCCCGGGTTTGCCCAGGCACTTTTCCCGAATGGCTTCGGCAACGGCCTTGTCCCAAAACCGCTCCGGCTTCATCTCCGTGTCCGCGTCTTTGCTCTCCGCTTTGCTGAATTTTTCGTCGAACCAGCGCCCGGTGTACTGTCCTGCCGCGGCCCCAAAGGTGCCAATCACTTCCCAGAAATCCCGCGACACGAACTTGCGAATTCTCGCCTCCCGCTCGACGACGATGGCGAGGGTGGGGGTTTGGACGCGGCCGACAGTTGTTTTAAAAAAGCCGCCGGATTTGGAATTGAAGGCCGTCATGGCCCGGGTCCCGTTGATGCCGACGAGCCAGTCGGCTTCGGACCGGCTGAACGCGGCGCTGGCCAGCGGGAGCATTTCGGGATCATCGCGCAAGTGTTCGAATCCTTCACGGATCGCGGCGGGGGTCATGGACTGCAGCCAAAGCCGTTTGATGGGCTGACGGGCTTTGGTGTACTTGACGATGTTTCTGAAAATCAATTCACCCTCGCGCCCGGCGTCGCACGCATTGATCAAGGTCGTGACGTCTTTTCGCTTGATGAGCCTGGCGAGGACCTTCAGCCGGTTCTCATTTCTCTCGATCGGGCGCAGGTCGAAATGGGGAGGAATGACAGGGAGACACTTGAAGGTCCACTTGCCGCGGGCGGCTTCGACTCCTTCGGGCGGGACCAGTTCGAGCAGATGGCCGACAGCGGAGGAAAGCACGTAATGCTCGCTTTCATAATACTCGCCGTCCTTCTTGAAAACCCCCAGGGCGCGGGCGATATCGCCGGCGACAGAGGGTTTCTCCGCAATGATCAAGGACTTTCCCATGTTGAATTCTGCACGTGCCCGCTGACGGGTGCACTTGTGCAAGTTGGCGGAAATTGGATCAAAGGTCTGAAGAAGTCAAAAGAGAAAACCGGATGAGGCAGGCAGGGACATCGCTGCTGCGATGTTTCCGGCCGCGTTCAGCGGGCGGAAAAATGGCACCCAACGTGTGAATCACGCTCCCCGGCTGCGCCGCTGCTGCGCGGCGCTGATGGCGCAGTAGCGCCGTCCTCAAACCAAAAAATGGAGCAGGAGAGAAAACCCTCACCCCGGCCCTCTCCCATCAGATGGGAGAGGGGGAACGGGTTGAAGTGGTGGTTGCAAACCATGGCAAACGTTAGTCCAAGGCGTTAGCTCCTGTTCCCTCTCCCGTCGGACGGGAGAGGGTCAGGGTGAGGGTTTTTTAGCCGTTACCTGAACATTACGGGCGGAGCGAGGCGGGCACGGATGGCGTTGGCCATTTGGGTTGCCTGGGCGTGATTCGGATTAACCGCGGAGATTTGTTCGAGTTCGGCGAGAGCGTCCGAGGGGAGTCCCTGATTGAGCAGGGCGATGCCGAGGTTCAAACGCGCTTCCTGCAACGAGGGGTTGAGCCGCAAGGCTTCGCGGAACTGGGCAACCGCATCGGAGGTCCGCCCTTGCTGGCCGAGCGCGGCACCATACAGGACATGCGCCTCGGCGAGGCCGGGCTGGATCCTGACTGTCTCGGCAAACTGCGCCATGGCTTCGGCAAATCGGTTCATGGCGGCGAGGTTCTGACCGGCTTCGATTCGCAGCCTGGTGTCGAGCGGGTCCGCTTTGATCTGCGAAAGCCTTTTCGGCGTCGGCCAGCCGGACCTGTTCGGGAGAACCACGACCCGCCTCATCGCGGATCAATTTGTTCAACCGGCTGTCGCATCGGAACCGCAAGGTGTCCAGGTCGCGCGCGGCAAGAAACTGCGCCCGGGCTTCGGGAGCATTGCCCAGGGCCAATGCGCATTCGCCCTGGCGATAGCGCAATTCCGCATAGCTGTCGTCCAATGCGGCTGCCTGCTGGAAGCATTCGGCGGCGATGGCATTGGAGCCCGCATCCTGGGCCTGACATCCAGCTTGGTACCGCTCGTTCCATTTATCGAGGTCTGCCTGCGAGAGGCCAGGCGGATGGAGGGATCCGAGCGGCGCGCAATCCCTGAGATTCACCCCGATCGTGCTCAGCACGACCTTTGCGCCAGCCTTTTTTCCGAGTTCAAGAATGTCCTTCAGGTTGCGGTCAAAGTGATGGTAGACGGGGGTCATTCGCGGGTCATCTGCCCGAACCTGCTGATGCACGAACATCTCCATCCCGCCCCATTGGCTGTTTGCGGACCCCGATTTTTGGGCCCACTGGCGGATGGAATCCAGGAGTTGCCCGGTGCGGGTGGATTTCAAATTGATGGAGGCCCGGATCAGGGGCAACGGGGGCGCTTGCGGCCCAAAAATGGTTCCGGCCCCGAATGGTCCAACCACTTCGTTGTTGCCCATGTAAATCACCCAGACATCGCCGTCGGCGCCGGCGCAATCACGGGCAATGGGGAGGATGACGCGACAATTGTTGGCTCAGGAAACGCCAGCCGAACCGAGGGTTTTGAAACCACGCTGCTCTTCTTCCATTTTGGATGGAGGGCAGCAGGAACCCCGTTGAGTAGCCGTAGCCGGAATTTCAAATCTCAAATTTGGTTTTCGATGTCGGGGCTCTGGCGGATAGAATGCCCTCCAAGTCGCCCTCACCCCATCTCTCCCGTCGGACGGGAGGAGGGTGCCCGACGTGTCCGCCGTAGCTTTAGCGAAGGCGGAAGGGTGGGTGTGGGTTCTGTACGACAAACATCCAGCAACCGGCATTCAACTCCCAACAGTTAATATCAAAATCTCGGAGCAAAAAGTCCTTGTGAAAAATTTCACGATAAGGCAATTTCTCACGCACTTCGGCCATAAAATCGGTTTCACAAACCGGATTCCTGGACCTTGGCTCGCGGTGTTTACGTGTACATGCGGCTGATTACAATCATTGCAACCTGGGTCGTACTGCTGGCCGCTCCGATGGCCGGGTTGTCCCAGGAACCGGCCGCCGGTTTGCCATCGCGAATCGAGCTCCCAGCCGCCGAGCAGAAGAGCGGCGGCCCCGAGCACGGCCTTCCACAAGCGGCGCAAATTCTTGGGGACAAAGGGCAATTCTTTATCACCAATTCAATGATCGTGACGTGGGTGGTCGCGGCGGGGTTGATTATATTTGCCCAGGTGGCCACCCGAAATATTCGCGAAGTCCCGTCCGGGGCGCAGAATTTCTGGGAGTGGCTGGTGGAAAGCCTGTATGAATTCCTGGAAGGGATTATCGGGCCCGAGCTGGTCAAGCGGACCTTTTGGTTTTTTGGAACCATCTTCATTTTCATTCTGGCAACGAACTGGTTTGGCCTGATCCCGGGAGTCGGGACCATCGGCTGGGGAGTGCCGGGGCCGCATGGGTTTGAGGTGACGCGGCCGCTGCTGCGCGGAGGCAATGCGGATCTGAACATGACCTTCGCCATGTCGATGATTTTCATGGTGCTCTGGGTTATCTGGGCCGTGCAATCGCAGGGAGTCGGGGGCGTGCTGGTCCATATTTTTGGCGCTAAAGGTGAATCCAGCGGCGTGCTCCGGGTGTTGATGGTGCTGATTTTCTTCCTCGTGGGCATCCTGGAGATTTTTTCGATTGCCTTTCGGCCGATTTCGCTGAGCTTCCGTCTATTTGGGAATATCTACGCGGGCGAGAACATGATGGAAGCGATGAGCAACCTCATTCCAGGTTTGGGATGGCTGTTGCCGGTGCCGTTTTATTTCATGGAACTGCTCGTGGGAATCGTCCAGGCGCTGGTGTTCACGCTGCTGACGGCGGTATTTACAATGTTGATTTGCATGCACGACGAAGAGGGGCATGCGACGGCGCCTGCGCGGCATTGATTTAATCGGCAGGGCTGCGCTGCGCGCAGCCGTAACATTTCATCGGCCTGACCGTGTTCAATCGCGGGGGCTGTTGAGAAAACGAAAGGACAGAACTATGTGGATGCCAATATTGGCAGAACTGACCGGCAACGTGCACGTCGGCCTGGCGGCCCTGGGCGGCGCCTTCGGCGTGGGATTGATCGGCATGAAGGCGTCGGAAGCCGTGGGACGCAATCCCGGCGCGTCGACGAAGATCCTGGTGCAATCGATCCTGGCGATCGCGTTCGCGGAAGCGATCGTGTTCTATGCATTGTTCCTGGTGAAGTAAAAGAATGACTTGCGGGCGCGGGGCCCTGGCGGCTCCGCGCCTTGCGGTTCGAAACGGTTTTATGAATCATTTCGTATTGTTTGCGAATGTTGGCTCCGACCTTGTTCAGACAGGCAAGGAGACCGCGGTGCGGTTTGGCCTGGATGTGCCGCATTTGATTGCGCAGATCATCAGCTTTCTGATCGTCACGGGCCTGCTCTACAAGTTCGCGTATAAACCGATCCTGACCGTGCTGGAACAGCGCCGGCAGCGCATTGCCGAGGGGTTGGCGAACGCGGAGAAGATCAAGGCTGAACTCGCCAGGACCGAAGCGGAGCGGCGGGAAGTGATGGCGCAGGCCAGTGCGCAGGCGGCAAAATTCATCGAAGAAGCCCGGGCCGCGGCGGCGCGCGTGCGCGAACAGGAAACCCAGCGCGCCATTGCCACGGCCGAAGGGATTATTGCCAAGGCGCGTGAAGCCGCCACGGCGGACCACTCGCGGATGCTGGCGGAATTAAAACGCGAGGTTGGACGCCTGGTGGTGCAAACCACGGCGGCCGTGACAGGCAAGATTTTGACTGCGGAAGATCAGAAGCGGCTTGCGGAGGAAACCAGCCGCCAATTGGGTTCCTGATGTGGCCATGAAGATTTCGAGACTAGCCCGGCGCGAAGCCAAGCAATTGTTCAGGACCTGTCTTGTGAACGGGGTCATGGACGAAAGCCGCGTCCGTCAGGTGGTGGGCAAGGTTGCGGAAATGAAGCCGCGGGGTTACATCGGGATACTTTCGCACTTCCAGAGGCTGGTGAAACTCGAGCTGGAACGCCGCACGGCGCAGGTGGAGAGCGCGGTGCCATTGCCGCCCGAACTCGAAGCCGACGTGAAGACCCGCTTGAGCGGCATTTACGGGGCGGGCCTGGCGTTTGCATTCAAACAAAACCCCGATTTGATCGGCGGACTGCGGATCAAAGTGGGGTCGGACGTTTACGATGGAAGCATCCGGGCGCGGCTGGCGCAGGTCATGGATGGATTTTAGCGGACCCTCACCCCGTCCCTCTCCCATCCGGGAGAGGGTGGCCGGAGGCCGGGTGAGGGTTCGGGAGTGGGTCTGGGAGAGGGTGGTGTTCGAGTAAATTTTTTTTATGAGCAACTTATTGCAAGAAATTGAAAGTCAAATCGCCGGGGTCAAACAGGCCACGGCCCGCCAGAACGTAGGCGTGGTGCGCGAGATCGGGGACGGTGTCTCCAAAATTGAAGGCCTGACCGACGCCATGCTCAACGAAATGCTCGATTTCGGCAATGGCATCACCGGGCTGGCCTTAAACCTCGAGGAAACCGAGGTCGGCGCGATCATTTTGGGAGACTGGACCAAGATTTATGAAGGCCAGGAGGTCCGCACCACAGGCAAATTGCTCCAGGTCCCCGTCGGCAAGGGCCTTCTGGGCCGCGTGGTCAACTCGCTCGGACAGCCTGTCGATGGCAAGGGCCCAGTGCAAAGCGACAAGGCATATCCCGTCGAAAAAATCGCTCCCGGCATCATCCGGCGCCGGCCCGTGAGCCAGCCCGTGCAGACCGGGATCATGGCCATTGACGCGATGATCCCCATCGGCCGCGGCCAGCGCGAACTCATCATCGGCGATCGTTCGACGGGCAAGACGACCTTGTGCATCGATACGATGATCAACAACGCGCGATTGAACAAAGCGGCGGAGGATGCCAAGGACGCCAGTTACCGGCCGCTGTATTCGATTTACGTTGCGATTGGACAGAAGCAATCGAACATCGCCCGCGTGGTCAGTGTGTTGGAGGAAGCCGGCGCCATGCCTTACTCGATCGTGGTGACAGCCACGGCTTCGGACTCGGCCACCAATCAGTACCTGGCTCCCTTTGCCGGGTGCGCGATGGGAGAATGGTTCATGGATAATGGCATGGATGCCTTGATCATTTATGACGATCTTTCCAAGCATGCTGTTGCGTACCGGCAAGTGTCGCTGGTGCTCAAGCGGCCCTCGGGCCGCGAGGCGTATCCCGGTGATGTGTTTTATCTGCACAGCCGATTGCTCGAACGATCGGCGCGGCTTGCCGAGCAATATGGAAATGGCTCGCTGACGGCCTTGCCCATCATTGAAACGCAGGCCGGCGACGTTTCGGCGTACATTCCCACCAACGTGATCTCGATTACGGACGGCCAGATTTTTCTGGAAACGGATTTGTTTTACCAGGGTGTCCGCCCTGCCATTTCGGTCGGCATCTCAGTTTCGCGCGTAGGCTCCGCCGCGCAGATCAAAGCAATGAAACAGGTGGCCGGCCGCATCAAGCTGGACCTCGCCCAATTCCGGGAACTCGCGGCCTTCGCTCAATTCGGGTCGGACCTGGACGCGCGAACCCAGGCCCAACTGGACCGCGGCAAGCGCATTGTTGAAGTCTTCAAGCAGCACCAGTACAAACCGATCTCCGTCGAGTCCCAGGTCGCGGTGCTCTGGGCGGTGCAGAACTCGATGATGGACGATGTGTCGGTGGACAAGATCAAGGATTTTCAGGCCAAACTGACGGAGTTTCTGGCGAATATGAAAGCGGACCTCATGTCGCGCATCGCAAAGGAAAAGGCGTTAAGCGACGCTTTGGCCGCGGAGTTGAAAACCGCCGTTACAGAATTCAAGCAGACGTACCGGTAGGCTCGGGAAAGAGTGAACTGAATGCCCAGCACGCGCGACATACGCCGGCGAATCAAGTCGGTCAAGAACACTGCCCAGATCACCAAGGCGATGCAGATGGTGGCTGCGGCCAAGATGCGCAAAGCCCAGCAGTCCGCCTTGGCCGGGCGGCCGTATGCCGCCTTGATGAACGAAGTCCTGGCCGAGGTGACCAAGGATTCAGGCGACTTTTCCCATCCTCTCCTGGAGCGGCGCGAGGGCGGCCGCCGCGCCGTGATCCTCGTCAGCACCGACAAAGGCCTTTGCGGGTCTCTCAACACAAACCTGTTCAGAGAAGCGTCCAAATTCGACAGGGCCACGGTGGTTTTCATCACCGCGGGCCGCAAAGCGGCGCTGTTCGCTTCGCGGACGAAACGCCAGCTTGCCGCCGAATTCACGTTTAAGGACGCGCCGCTGTTCAGCGAGGCCAGGGCCATATCCAGGTTTGCCCAGGACATGTTCGCGAAGGGCGATGTGAATGGCGTGGATATCCTGTTTACCCGGTTTGTTTCAACGATGGTGCAGAAGCCGGAAACGGCCACGCTGCTGCCCGTCGGCGAGATCACCGGCGTGGCTGCGGGACTGCACTCCCATGCGTCGCACGAACCGCTGGTGGGCGGCGCGACGGAATTCCTGTTCGAGCCCTCGGCCGAGCAGGTTTTGGGCGCCTTGCTCCCGCATTACCTGAATTTTAAAGTATACCAGATCCTGCTGGAGGCCAAGGCGAGCGAACAAAGCGCGCGCATGGTGGCGATGAAGAGCGCGACCGATAATGCCAACCAGTTGATCAAGGACCTCACGCTGGAATACAACAAACTGCGCCAGGCCAACATCACCAAGGAACTCCTGGAAATTTCCAGCGCCGCCATGTCCCTCGGCTGAAAAGTCCGCATGATTTCAAAATTTCAAATTCACAATTTCAAACTGAAAAAAAGCGCATGAACAAAGGCAAAATCGTCCAAGTCATCGGCCCGGTCGTTGACGTTGAATTCCCCGATCAGCTCCCCGCCATTTATAATGCCCTGATTGTCGAGTTCGATGTGCCAGGGCAGGGGCGCACCCGCCAGACACTCGAAGTCGAACAGCACCTCGGCGACAACTGGGTCCGCACGGTCTGCATGGGGTCCAGCGAAGGTCTCAAACGCGGGTACGAAGCGGTCGACACCGGCAAGCCGATTTCGATGCCCGTGGGCGAAGGCGTCATGGGCCGCGTCTTCAACGTCGTGGGCCAGGCGGTGGATGAACAGGGGCCGTTTAAAGCGGACGGTTACTATCCGATTCACCGCGCCGCGCCGCCCCTGGTGGACCAGTCCACCAGTCCCCAGGTGCTCACCACCGGGATCAAAGTCATCGACCTGATTTCCCCGTTTCTCAAAGGCGGCAAAGTGGGCGCATTCGGCGGCGCCGGCGTCGGCAAGACCGTCGTCATCATGGAATTGATCAACAACATCGCCAAGCTGCACGGGGGCATTTCCATGTTTGCCGGCGTGGGCGAGCGCACTCGCGAGGGCAACGATCTCTACAACGAAATGATCGAGGCCGGCGTCATCAAAGTGGAGAAGGACGAAAAAGGGCACCCGAAGAAAGGGGCAAACGGGCTGCCGATCATCAAGGAAGGATCCAAGATCGGCCTGGTCTACGGGCAGATGAACGAGCCCCCAGGCGCACGCCTGCGCGTCGCCTTGTCGGCACTGGCGGTCACCGAATATTTCCGGGACGAGAAGAACCAGGACGTGCTGCTGTTCATCGATAATATTTTCCGGTTCTCCCAGGCCGGTTCCGAGGTCTCCGCGCTTCTGGGCCGCACCCCAAGCGCTGTCGGCTACCAGCCGACCCTTGCCGCGGAAATGGGAGATTTGCAGGAACGCATCACGTCAACCAAAAAGGGCTCCATCACCTCGTTCCAGGCTGTCTATGTGCCTGCGGACGATCTGACCGACCCGGCGCCTGCGACGACCTTTGCCCACCTCGACGCCACGATCGTGCTGGAACGGTCCATCGCCGAACTGGGCATTTATCCCGCCGTCGATCCCCTCTCATCCACGTCCCGGGCCCTGGCCCCGGAAATCGTGGGCCAGGAACATTACGATGTCGCGCGTGGCGTCCAGCGGGTGCTGCAACGCTACAAGGATCTGCAGGATATCATCTCCATTCTGGGCATGGACGAGTTGTCGCCGGACGATAAGCTGACGGTTTTTCGCGCCCGGAAAATCCAGCGCTTCTTAAGCCAGCCCTTTTCGGTCGCCGAAGTATTCACCGGCCGCCCCGGCAAACAGGTGCCGGTTGCGGAAACCGTCCGCGGGTTCAAGGAAATCCTGGACGGCAAACACGACGATGTCGGCGAACAGAATTTTTACATGAAAGGCGGCATCGAGGAAATCAAGGAGGCATGAGGCTGAAACTCTCAACTCTCAACCCTCAACCTTGAACTCACCATGGCCACGTTGAAATTAGAAATCGTCACTCCGGATGCAAAAGTTTTTTCGGAGGACGTGGAGATGGTGACATTGCCTGGAGCCGAAGGCGAGATGGGCATCTATCCCCAGCACGTCCCGCTGATGACACAGATTGTTCCGGGTGAAATTATTGCGCGGAAAAACGGGGAAGATCAATTCCTGGCCGTCGGCGAGGGGTTTGTGGAGATTACCGCCGACCGGGTTGCGGTCCTGGCCGACATGGCGATCACTGTCGAGAATATCGATGAGGCGGCGGCGGAGGAAGCGCGCCGGCGCGCAGAAGCCCGCCTTGCCGAACACATCGATGATGAGGAAGCGGCGACGGTGCATGCTTCGCTGGCAAAGTCCCTTGCGCAGATCCGGGTCAAACGCCATCGAAGGCCTCACGGCAAGTAACTTCTCTCCTCCGTGGCTGCGTGACGTAAGTCCGCAGCCAATCAAAACCCCACACAATAAGAGATAAATGGCTGTGCTCTGACGAGACACAGCTACGAACTGGCGCTGGTGTAATGGCGGATGGACGCGCGCCAGCCGAGTTCGGAGACGGCGAAGCACACCAAACTCATCAGCACGAGCAGTGGAACCGCGGGGAAAGGAGACGCCACTTTTTCGACGAGCAGCCGCACCGGCACATTGGAGACCAACAGCATCGGAATCGCGAATGTGAACACGGCCCGAAACACGCCGTGAAAGGCTTCATCGGGCATGCGGGCGATGTTAAACAGGTTGTAGTATCCCCAGACGATGCCTTGTGCGCGAACGGTCCAGAAGCTGATCGTCGCCAGCAGGAACATGAGCGAGTAATGGATGAGGATGCCCGCGACGCAGAGGGCCAGAAATCCCAGCACCTGGGGCAGCGACGGCGAGAGGTGCAATTGCCGGGCGGCATAGCCCATGACCGCAACGCCCGACAAGGCATTCACGAAAGCCCCGAGATCCACCTGTCGGAGGGACACCACAAAGCGGGTGTTGACCGGGAGAAGCAGGAGAAAATCCAGTTTGCCCGTCCGCACCAGCTCCGAAAGATTTGTGCAGTTCACAAGGAAAAACGCCTGGAAGGTCTGCTGAATCAAATGGCTGGCGCCAATGAGCATCACCACCTGCCACTTCGTCCAGGACCCGATGTGGTCGGTGTGCAGGTACAACACGCCGATGAACGAGAGCTGGAGGCCGAACCAGAGGAATTCCACGATGATCCAGAGGAGGAAATTTCCTTTGAACATCGTTTCGCGCGTGACGGAGTTTTTCCAAAGTGCCGCATAGATGCTCAAATACCGGAGCAGGTGAGAGGTTGGAGGTGAGAGGTGCGAGGTGCCCTCACCCGGTCCCGCCAACGCGGGACCACCCTCTCCCATCGGATGGGAGAGGGATGGGGTGAGGGTTTTCCTGGATTCTGGATGTTCTTCGGGCTTCATCCTCCGGCGGCTCCATATTTCTTCAAGCCTCGATTCCACGCGAACCGCGCGGCGGCATACGAGGCGATCACCCAGGCGCACTGGATGGCGAGTCCTCTGGCCAGATCCATGCCCGAAACTTTTCCCATGTAAATGCTGACCGGAAAATAGAGCTGATACGGGAACGGGGTGAAATAAAGCACCCGCTCGATGGCCGGCGGGAGAATATCCAGCGGGAACAAATGCCCGCTCGCGAGGTATTCGAAGGCGAACAGGATGAAGATAAAGGTCGACACTTCCAGCACCCAGAAAGCCAGCATGGCCATGGTGTAGGACATGAAAAACTGCAGCAGAGCGGTCAGGACGATCGAGAATAAAAAGAGCGCAAGGTGGAGGCCGTCATGAGGCAGCACAAAATACCGGTGCAAACACAAAACAAATATCCCGAGCGGCACAGCGGCGACAGCCACGTAGGTCACGCGCCCTGAAAAAAACAGGCAAAGCCGGTACCCAAGATAATCCACCGGCTTCACCAGGAACTGGCTGATGTTGCCGTCCTTGATATCGGCGGCGATCTGCCAGTCATCTTCGTTCACAGCGGTCAGCGCGTCGACAATGGTCGTCAGCAGGTAATACGAAACCATTTCGGCGAAGGAGTAGGCGCCGATTTGCGCGCCGCTGGGCTTGTCCGAGTAAATTTTTTGCCACACGTAGAGCATTGCGATGAGGGGGATGAGCCCAAAGAGCGCGCGAGCCAGAAAATTGAACCGGTAGGTCAAATTATTCTGAATGCCCACATTCACCACGTGCGCGTATTTCTTGATCACAGGAAATTGATTTGCGATGTCTCTACTGGCTGCATAACGTAGCGGCTCGTAATCGGAAGATCAAATTGTGACGGTCAATCAACCTATGTCAAAAAAGCCGCTGGCGAGCAAGGAACTGGCCGAGTTGAGTGTGGGTTTGAACCGGCTGGCTCGAAACCTGTGGTGGACCTGGGACCAGGAAGCGCAGGAAGTTTTTCAGGAACTCTCACCTCGCTGCTGGCAGAATTTGTATCACAATGCCGTGGCGGTCCTGCACGAGGTCTCGGCGTATGAATTGGGGGTGCGTCTGCAGGAGCCTGCTTTCGCGGATCGCGTGCGCAATGTTCTGCAGGCGTTTGAGCTCTACCTGAAGGATCCCTCCACGTGGGCCCACCGCCATGCCGCCGCGCTGCGCGCCAGCCCCGTCGCCTATTTCTCCGCCGAGTTCGGCTTTCACGAAACGCTGCCCATCGCCGCCGGAGGCCTGGGCGTCCTGGCGGGCGACCATGCCAAATCGGCCAGCGACCTGGGACTGGGTTTTGTTGGCATCAGCCTGTTTTATCGCGAGGGATACTTCCAGCAGGAGGTCGATGCAAACAATTGGCAAACAGAGTACTACACGTTGCTGAATCCGCGCAACTTGCCGATGGAACCGGTGCTGAACGAGAAAGGCGAACCGGTGATTTGCCAGGTGGAGATCGACATGCACCAGGTGTTCTTCCAGGCCTGGCGAGTCAATGTGGGGCGCGTCGCCGTGTATCTGCTGGACACGAATCTTCCTCAAAACGATCAGTTGTTTCGGGACCTGACGCTGCGGGTGTATGGGGGCGACACCACGACGCGGGTGATGCAGGAAGTGCTGCTTGGGATTGGCGGCGTGCGGTTGTTGCGCGCTCTGGGTGTGAAACCTTCGGTGTTTCACATGAACGAAGGCCACGCCGCGTTTCTGACTCTGGAATTGACCCGGGAGAAAATCGCGGCCGGAAAGAATTTCAAGGAAGCCACGGCGTTGACGCGGGCGGAGTGCATCTTCACGACGCACACTCCCGTCGAAGCGGGTCACGACCGGTTCAGCCCCAGCCTGGTGGAGTACGCACTTTACCGGTTCCGGGATCAATTGAAGGTGCCGTTCTCGGAAGTGATGGGTCTTGGACGCGTGGACCCAAAGAACGAGAGCGAACCTTTTTGCATGACGGTGCTGGCACTGAAGCTGTCCCGCGCGGCCAATGGCGTGAGCGAGTTGCACGGACGGGTCAGCCGGCACATGTGGCAGGCGCTGTATCCGGGCAAGCCGGTCGAACAGGTCCCGATCGGGCACATCACCAACGGCATTCACCTGCCGGGTTGGATGAAAGGGCCGGTCCGCCGGTTTTGGCAAAGCAGAGTTCCCGGCAGCCTTCAGCGGAACGACTCGATGCGCGGCGCTGCCGACACTGACTGGGACACACCGATCAACTCTCCGCGGTTCTGGGAAAAACTTGCGGATCCGCAGTTCATCTCTGACGAGGAAATCTGGGCGCTGCGCTACCGGCTGCGCCGGGAGTTGATCGAATTCGCCCGTCGCCGGCTGCTCATGCAACGGCAACGCGTTGGCCAGGGCGACTTCATCACGTTTGATCAACTGCTGAACGCCGATGCTCTCACCATCGGCTTTGCCCGGCGCTTCGCCACCTACAAACGCGCGCCCCTCATCTTCCAGCAAATGGAAAATATCGTCCGGCTGACTCGTGATAAAAATCGCCCGATCCAGTTCATCTTTGCCGGCAAGGCGCATCCGCGCGACGATGATGGCAAGCGGTACATCCAATACATCATCCACCTCAGCAAGTTCAGCGACCTCCAGGGCAGCATCGTGTTTATTGAGAATTATGACATTCATATTGCCCGGCAGATGGTTTCCGGATGTGATGTTTGGCTGAACACGCCGCGGCGGCCTCTGGAAGCCTCCGGCACCAGCGGCATGAAAGGCGGCTGCCATGGATGCCTGAACCTGAGTATTTTGGATGGATGGTGGCGTGAAGGCTACGACGGCACCAATGGTTTCGCGATCGGCGAGGATTCCCATACCCAATCTGTCGAGGAACAGGATCGTGTGGACAGCGCAAATCTTTACAAGACGCTGACCGAGCAAGTCATTCCGATCTTCTTCATGCGCGACGAGCAGGGCATTCCCCGGCAATGGATCCAACGCATCCGCCGCGCGATGGTCACGCTTGTCCCCCAATTCACGACCGCACGCATGGTGAAGCAGTACACGGAAAAGTATTACCTGCCGAAGTGATCCGTGGTTGGGGCACTGGCAGGGCTGCGCTGTTGGTAGGGCTGCGCTGCGCGCAGCCGGGCGACGGATGAGGCATCGCCTCCTTTGTTGCAGACCCTCGTTCCATGCATTCATCCCACGCGTCCGGACGGTCTCCCTCTCCCGTCCGGCGGGAGAGGGAGAAGACATTGCTCGCATTCGTTGCAATCGCGCGGCATTCCATGATCCAACGCGCAGGACCACCGCGCTGTGCGCCGAATACTCCTCGGACCTGTTGACGTTGTCTTTGGCCGGCGGTACCCTTTCTGGATGTTGGACGTCACCGAAATTCAACCGCCGGGTCTGGACCGGCTGCCGCTCCGGCGCCCCATGCCCCGCGCCGAAGCGGAGCCATTGTCGCGCGAGATTCTGGATCTCAAACGACGGCTCAATGCTGTGATACTGGCCCACAATTATCAGGTGCCGGAAATCCAGGATGTGGCCGATTTTGTCGGGGATTCCCTCGGTCTCTCACAGCAAGCCGCCGGGACCCGGGCCGATGTCATCGTTTTCTGCGGGGTTCATTTCATGGCGGAGACCGCCAAAATATTGAATCCGCGGAAGACGGTAATTTTGCCCGACAAACAGGCTGGGTGTTCGCTGGAGGAAAGCTGTCCGGCCGAAAAACTGCGCGAATTGCAGTCCACCAATCCGAACTTCTATACGATCGCTTACATCAATTGCAGCGCCGAAGTGAAAGCCCTTAGCGACGTCATCTGCACCAGTGGCAACGCGGTAAAGATCGTCAACGCGGCCCCGGCTGAAAGGGACCTGCTTTTTGTGCCGGACGAGAACCTGGGGGAGTGGGTGCAGGAACAGACCGGACGGCCCATGAAGCTGTGGCGGGGTAATTGTTATGCGCACGTGGAATTCCGGCGCGATAACATCCTTCGCTTGAGAAAAACGTTTCCGGCAGCCGAGGTGGTCGTGCATCCCGAAGCCTTGCGCGAAGTCCGGGACCTGGCTGACGCGGTGTGTTCGACCGAAAAGATGATTGGCTACTGCCGAAGCAGCCCGGCGCGACAATTTGTGATTGTGACTGAATCGGGCATTATCCACCGGCTGCAGAAGGAATGTCCGGACAAGGAATTTCTATGCGCGCCGGCCTTTGACGCCATGCGGGCGCCCACGGACAACTGCCGGTGCAGCGAATGCAAGTTCATGAAGATGAACACCCTTGAAAAATTGCGGGACTGCATGAAAAACCTGGCGCCGCGGATTGAGTTGCCGGAGGAAATCCTGAAGCGCGCGCGTTTGCCCATCGACAGAATGCTGGAGATTTCCAAAAAAGCCGTGAGCTGAGCCAGGGAATCGGGGGGGGGTTGTTACATCGATGTCACGGGTTCGCCATCGTTTCGCCATACTGCCGGCCCAGGGTCCTCCTCGCAATTGAGAGTTGTTAAAGGAGGCAATGCGTCGCAAATAATGCTAACTCGAAAGGCAGCGCCCCTGGCACCGAGGTGCTGCCTTTTTCGTTCCTTCAAACAAATCCCTTGCGTGCAATGGCCTGAGTTCATATATTGCGCGCTCTTTTTTAAGACATTTATGCGACGCCCCAAAGGTATCAAAACAAAGAAATCCGTGGCCAAACGATTCAAGATCACGGCCAGCGGAAAAGTGATGCGCTCCCACGCCGGCCGGCGCCACCTGGCGGAAACCAAAGTTCCCAAGCGCCGCCGGGGTCTCCGCGGGACCGTTGAAGTGCATCCGACCGACACTTACCGGATCACCCAGTGTTTGCCGTTCAGCCACTAGTCTCTTAACTCTCAACCGTTTACTTTCAAGTCTCCTATGCGAGTTACCAATGCCCCAGCCTCCCGAAAACGGCGCACGCGAATGATTCGCGCGGCCAAGGGTTTCAGGATGCGCCGATCGAAACTGTACCGTTACGCCTCCGACGCCGTGGACCACGGCCGCCAGTACGCCTATCGTGATCGCCGCAACAAGAAGCGCACTTTCCGGTATCTCTGGCAGATCCGCATCAACGCCGCCACCCGCGCCGCAGGTCTGACGTACAGCCGCTTCATCGAGGGGCTCAAAGCCGCTCAATGTGCCCTGGACAGGAAGGTTCTTGCCGACCTTGCTGCGACGGATGCGCCGGCCTTCAGCCAGCTCGTGCAACTCGCTCAGAACGCGTTGAAGACCAAAGGCGTCAAAGGCTTTGACCAGGCTCACTAGCCCAAGCCTCTTCCGCACTCGATTTTCGCCGCAGACAGGCCATGGTGCGCACTCGGTGCCACAGGTGCGGCGTCTCGGCAGAGGACAGTCCCCAGTTTTTCCAGCTCCTTCGCAAGCGCATAGGTCCCATAGGCCTTATAGGCCGCATGGGTCGCATGGCATTCTCCGCAACCTCGTGGTAAGTAATAGAGGGTGGCGGCTGGAAAATGCCGCTTGGAATAGCGCAACTTTTCCCTAATGTTTTGGTTCAATAAGGTAGCAATTGCTCTATGTCGCAGTTTTCATACAAGGCCCGGCGTCGATCGGGTGAAGTGGTCCAAGGCGTTTTGGATGTGCCAGACCGGCCGGCAGCCCTGATGCAAATCGAGCGCCTGGGCTTGTTCCCAATCGCGGTGGACGCCTCCAAAGCCGCGGCCGCCACCGCTCCGGAACCGGCGCGCGCCGGCACCAAGGTCGATATCGCCGCTCTGCTGCCGCCGACGCTGCGGCAGTATTTTCTTCGCGAACGGAAACCCAAGCTGCAGGAGCTGGCCACCTTCACACAGCAACTCACCAACCTGCTCAACTCCGGCATGCCACTGACGGTCGCGCTGCACAGCATGACCCACCTCGAATCCAGGGGCATTTCCTCCCAAGTCAGCCAGCAACTCCGGCAGGAGGTCATGGAAGGCCGCAGCCTGTCCGATGCGATGTCCAAGCAGCCCGCCATCTTTTCAGACCTGTACATCAACATGGTTCGGGCCGGCGAATCCAGCGGCGCGCTGGTGGAAGTCCTGCGTCGAATGGCCACCCACTTCCAGCAATTTGCCGAAGTCCAGGGCAAAGTGGTCAGCGCCATGATTTACCCCATTCTCGTGTGCTGTGTGGGGACCGGTCTGGTGCTGTTTTTCATTTATTTCATGCTGCCGCACTTCGTGGAGATGTTTACCGGGTTCAATGTGGAACTGCCGCTCCCGACCCGGATCCTGATCAAAGTCAGCTATGTCATGACCCATTTGTGGTGGCTCGTGCTGGGGATTATGATGGCCGTCGTGATAGCCCTGAAACGATTCCAGGCCACCGAAAACGGCCAGCGCCGTCTGGACCAGATCAAAATGAATCTGCCTGTCATCGGCAAAGTCGTCCGGGTCAATCTCTTTGCCCAGTTCGCCCGCACCCTCTCGACTCTTCTCGAAAACGGGGTTCCTGTCCTGACGGCTTTGAAGATTACCGAGCAAGTCATGCCCAATCGGCTGCTGAAAGAGGCGATCAGCAAAACGCGCGAAGCCGTGACGGACGGCAAAACCATCGCGCAGCCGCTGGCCCAGAGCAAACTGTTCCCCCAGCTCATGGTGGACCTGGTGAAGATCGGGGAAGACACCGGCGACGTGCCCGGCGCGCTGGCGAACCTTGCGGAAACTTACGAAAGCGAACTCCAGATTTCCTTGAGAGTCATGATGAATCTGATCGAGCCTCTGCTCATCATTGTCATGGCCCTCGGCGTGGGTTTCTTGCTGCTCAGCGTGCTGCTCCCCATGTTCAAGCTCATCGCCAGCATCAATGCCGCACGATGAAGAGTCGAGAGCCGAAAGGCGGTCGAGGGTCGAGAGCCGAGGGTCGACGGCCGAAAGACTGTCGAGAGTCGAGAGCCGAGGGTCGAGAGACGGAAGACTGTCGAGAGTCGAGAGTCGAGAGTCGAGGGCTGGATGGTATTCCAGCACTCAACGCTCAACCAACAACGACTGCATTATCCGGCCCTTCTTGCCCTCGACCCTCGACCCTCGACCCTCGACCGCCTTGTGGCGCCTTCACTCTCATCGAAATCATGGTCGTGGTCGGCATTATTGGGTTAATCATGTCCATGGGCGTTCCCACCTTGTTTCGCATGCTGCACCACGAAGGGTTCGGCAAGACGATCAGCAGCGTCATGGAACTCTGCACCACCGCGCGAGCCCAGGCCATCCTCCGCGGGAAAACCACGGAAATCGTCTTTTATCCTCACGAACGCCGTTGCGAGCTGGGCGGGGGAGTCGAAGCCAGCGCCAAACAGACCGGCGCTCCCAGGGAACTCGCCAAAGCCGTCACGTTTGGTGACGATATCATCGTCGAAATGCTCGATATCAACCTCCTGGAATACAAGGACGCTCCCGCCGGCCACGTGCGCTTCTTTCCAAATGGAACCAGCGATGAAATGACATTCATCCTGCGCTCCGGTGGCGAGTGGCGCAGAATTGCGCTCGAGGTGTCGACTGGTTTGCCGACCTTGGACTCCGACCCGACCCATTGGAGATGAAAATGAGTCGAGAGTCGAAAGGCGGTCGATGGTCGAGAGCCGAGGGTCGGCGGCCGGAGTTTTTGCCGTCCGACGCTCAACGCTCAACGCTCAACGCTGAACCGGCTTCAGTCCCTCGGCCCTCGACCCTCGACCCTCGACTGTCTCACAGCGGTTTCACGCTCATCGAGGTGATGATCGCCGGCGGGATTCTTTTCATGTGTTTGTTTGCGATTCTGGCCCTGGTGGCGAATGGAGTTCGAAATGCGCGCGCGTTGCAGATGAGCAAGGGCGATCCGCGTGGTTCCATTGCGGCCTTGGTTTACTACCAGCTATCCAGAACAAACCAATTGGCCGAGCAGGGGGCGGTGGACGGTGAATTTCAGGGGCGCAGGTATTCCGCGCCTTACGAAGTGTTTGGGACCAATGGCTTGTGGCTGGTCAGCCTCAGCGTGTCTCCGGCTGTTGCGGGGCAACCCGAATTGAACATGCAGTTCCTCGTCTTCAACAGCTCATCGCAAGTCCAGGGAGTGGGAGGAAAGGCGGCCAGATGAGGACCAGCGCCCGCATGGATCCGCTGAAACACAGGCATGGCGTTGCGGCGGCTGGCGCCCGGAGATTGCCCGGTTTTACGATCATCGAAGTGATGATCGCCATATTCATTTTCGCCCTCATTTTCGGCGCGATCTATTCCAGTTGGCTGGCCATTGTGCGCGGCGCCAAAAGCGGCGTGGAAGCCGCCGCAGCCGTCCAACGCTCCAGGAGGGCCGCAGCCACGATTGAAGAGGCCCTGAATTGCACGCGCGCCTTCACCGCGTCGATGGGCTACTACAGCTTCATCGCTGAAAATGGCGATTCCGCGTCGATGAGCTTTGTGGCCAAACTCCCGCAGCAATCCTTTCCCCGCAGCGGCAGGTTTGGATCCTTCGATGTGCGGCGGCTGACGTTTTCTTTGGAGACCACCAAAGAGGGACGCGAACTTGTATTGCGTCAAAAACCCATTCTGATGGATTGGGATGTTGATGAAAAGGAGCACCCGTTTGTGCTCGCAAAGGACATTCGGGATTTTGAGATGCTGTTCTGGGACAAGCGGGCGGGCGATTGGGTCGATGAATGGACGCAGACAAACGAGATACCGGCAATGGTGGTTTTCACGTTGCGCTGGGGAGGTCCGACCCGTCAGACCCAGCAGGAAATCAGCCGGCTTGTGGCGTTGCCGTCCGTCGCGGTGCCGCCCACATGGCAGGGTGGGGCGGCTGGGGCGCGACCGCCGCCGGTTCAGGTTCACTGAGCATGAGAATTTATCTCCAGCAAAAATCGCGTGGCATCGCCTTGATGGTCGTGATGATTGCCGTGTTCGTGTTGGCCGTTCTCGCTGCCGGATTTGCCTACTCCATGAAGGTGGAGACCAAGCTGGCAATGAACGCTCAAAACGAAACCTCCGATATCCGGGCGGCGCTTTCCGGGATCGCCATCGCGAGCATGAAACTCTCCATATCCGGCAACTACCCTTATAACGCCCTCACCCAACAATGGGCCGGCGGATCGGGCGATGAATGCGACACCAATAACCCGCTGGACCCGGCCCTCCTGGACAACTTCAGTCCCGACGGCCGGAAAGTCACAGTGAAAATCACTGACCTGGAACGGAAGTTCAACATCAACGCCGCCAGCCAGCCGATCCTGGACGCTGCTCTGAATGGCGTGCTCGGGGTCGATGCCGGAGAAGCCCCATCCATCGTCGCGGCAATCCAGGACTGGATTGACCCCGATGAGATGACCGTGAATGGGGCGGAAAGTGACTACTACCAGAGTTTAAACCCGCCTTACTATTCGAAGAACGCGCCGATCGATGATTTGTCGGAACTCCTTTTGGTGCGGGGGATTACGCAGGAGATGTATTGGGGTCCGGCAGCCACGAACCATTCGGCCGCGGTTTTCCAGCAGAAGGATCGATTTGGCAGGGTGATTGAGGAGCCGACATACCCCGTCGGGCTGGTGGACCTGTTTACCCCAATATCGTCGGGCCGGGTCAATGCGAACACGGCGTCGGCGGAGGTATTGAGGCTGATTGGGTTCACGGAAGCCGATGCGGATGATTTCATTTCAAGGCGTGATATGGCGCCGTTTCACAGTTTGGCCGAAGCAAAGGCCCAGGCGCCGCCGAATCTGGCGCCGGCGATGGATCGGTATTGCGATCCGAACTGCAAGAGCTCGACATTTGAGGTGGAGGTGACTGTGGAAGGCTCGAACAGCAGATTTTTTGCGATATTGGCGCGCAACAATCCGAAGGACATTCAGATCCTGAGTTTTTATTGGATTGACCAGTGATTTTTGTGGTGTTGCGGGGAGGGCCGCTCTTCAGAAAACCCTGTATGTATTGGGTAATATGGATATTTTTGAGGATCAAAATATTTCTGAGAAAACTCTTGCATGATCCGGTGGCGGGCGATAATTTGGTGATGTTCTTTGAGACTGAAACAGTAAACAACAAACTGTTGACAGTCGGTGCAGCGAGGGTAGATTGGTTGCTGCAAAGTAAACTAAGGTCTGAGAGGCCGAGGTAAAAGTAAATCGGCTCTCAGTTGTTTTATCCCCTGGAACGGGGCAGAGAACGCCGAACCGGCCTGAGATTTTTGGATGGAGACAAAGCCATCCGCTGCTCATTGAAAATTGAATTGTGCGATAAGTGAGAGCCCCTTCTCAGTCGACTGCGAAAGCGGGAGACTGGAAGAGTTTTAATAATTGTAAGTAGACAGATAGATGTCCGACTCCGGTCGGACAGGAATCAGCCTACGTTTTTTTTAACGGAGAGTTTGATTCTGGCTCAGAACGAACGCTGGCGGCGTGGATAAGACATGCAAGTCGAACGCTGATTGCGGGGTAGCAATATTCCGCAGTTGGAGTGGCGTAAGGGTGCGTAACACGTGGGTAATCTGCCATGAAGTCCGGGATAACCTGCTGAAAGGCGAGCTAATACCGGATGTGAACATTGGGAGGCATCTTTTGATGTTCAAAGTTGGGGACCGTAAGGCCTGACGCTTCATGATGAGCCCGCGGCCTATCAGCTAGTTGGTGAGGTAACGGCTCACCAAGGCTAAGACGGGTAGCTGGTCTGAGAGGACGACCAGCCACACTGGAACTGAGACACGGTCCAGACACCTACGGGTGGCAGCAGTCGAGAATTT
>DASRKU010000305.1:0-5295 GCA_035648815.1 Verrucomicrobiia bacterium
TCGCAAACTTTATTTCAGCCCCCTTGGCAAAAGGCATGAACCAGTTGGCGTAAAACCAGCCGTCCGGCGACATTCCACAAGGGTAAGACCGATATTCATTCACGCCGGGGGCAGTTCCGAAGAAATCACCCAGCGGCGACCAGACCGACGCGGATTTTTCTCCATCCCACCGGATTTGGATTTCGAGTTCGCGCAGCGGGTCGCGGTCGGCGGGGGCGGGAGGCAGGTCGACTTTGACGCGGAGCAGGGAGATGGCCCCGGCGCCCGGAAAACTCACCGCCTTGTTGCCATTGACGGCGAGCAAGACTTCGCCCTTTTGCTGGATTTCGGCCGCAACCCGCGGTCCGCAGTTTGTCAGCAGCTTGTCAGCCGCATCCAACGCGGCCGCATCTTCCGAAGACAATTCCCGCTTGAAGGTCGGCACCTGCGTCCCTGCCGGAAACGTGCTGTACACGAAATGGTAATACGCTCCCCAACCCGGATCAGCGACGATCTTGCAGGATTTCTGGTAAGGGATGGGAGTGTAATTGTTGCAGCCTTGGGCGACAGTGTGGACGAGCGCCGGGCGCGTGAAGGGCTCGTTCTGTCGGTCAAAATAACCGGCAAACGGCAAATCGACAGCCGGCTCGCTGGCGCCATCCAGGTAAATGCGCACATGCCCCTCCTTGGGCGCCGCAGACCAGGTCCGCCAAATGCAGCCCGGCCCCTGCATTTCCGCAAGCACCTGCTTCCCGTTCTCCCGGCGAATAATTCCATAACCGTCCCCATTGGCGTCCCAATGCAAGTATTTTCCCGATTTCTCATCATACTTGCTCGCCCGATCGTAGCTCGACCACTGGGCCGTCTTTTCTTCCGGATCGGGCAGTGTTGCCAGATATTCCAGGTCCGTAAGCCGCTTCACGAGGTCTGCATAGGTGTAGCTCGGTGGCCGAGCTTCGGCGCCGCCTGTCACTCCCGCACCGGTCGTCAGCAAAATCAAACAAAGCCCGCCAATGCGCGTGTGGGAAAAATTCCGGTCCAATCCGCGGAAGATCGCTCTCATAGGTTTCGATTTATACCCGCCCGCCACGGCTTTGGACAGGGATAAGAGGCGGCTTTGCTAAAGATACGGCGCCCGGCCGCTTCGCTTTGCTTTTTTAGAAAAGAAGGCCGATGGATCGATCGCTAATGGGCCGAAGTGAGCAGCAGGACCTGTTCGAGGGTGGAGGTTCCATCCCGCACTCGGTCAAGCGCGGCCATGCGGAGAGTGCGCATGCCCTGGCCGATGGCGATTTTGCCCATCTCGCGGGTGCTTGCGCGGGAAATAATCAGCTTCCGGATTTCATCCGTGACTGTCATTGCTTCAATGATCGCCATGCGGCCGGCGTAGCCGGAATTCTTGCAGCGGTCGCAACCGCGGCCGCGGTAGAGGGTGACGCCGTCAAACATGCTCGGATCGATGTTGAGGTCCTGATACATTTTTTGCGGGTACGTCACCGGTTCCTTGCAATGCGAGCAAATCCGCCGCATGAGGCGCTGGGCGCAGGAAAGGATGACTGAGGACGAGATGAGGAAGGGCGCAATGCCCATGTCATCCAGGCGGGCAATGGCCCCGGGAGCATCATTACAATGCATCGTGCTGAGGACCTGGTGGCCTGTGAGCGCGGCCTCAATGGCGATTTCCGCAGTCTCGGTATCCCTGATTTCACCAATCATGATGATGTCCGGATCCTGGCGGAGAATCGATCGGAGGGCATTGGCGAACGTGAGCCCGATTTCCTTCTTGGTGGGCACCTGGTTGATGCCGGGGATTTGGAATTCCACCGGGTCTTCCACGGTGATGATGTTGTAAATGGGATTATTGAGCTCGTTCAGAGCCGAATAGAGGGTGGTTGTTTTTCCTGAGCCGGTGGGCCCGGTCACCAGGATCAACCCATGCGGAGCATCGACGGCGGCTTTGACCTGCTGGAACGTATCCGGGTCCAGTCCAAGCTTGTCCAGGCTGGCCGAAAGATTGGATTTATCCAGCACGCGAAGAACGATTTTTTCTCCAAAAACCGTCGGCATGATGGAAACGCGCAAATCATAATCCTTTCCGCTGACCCTCACGCGCATGCGCCCGTCCTGCGGCAGCCGACGCTCGGCAATGTCCAGGCTGCTCATGATTTTAAAACGGGAGGCCAATGCCAGTTGCAACTGCTTCGGAGGAGGAGTCGCATCCATCAGGATGCCGTCCACCCGGTATCGCAGCCGCACGCTTTTCTCGAATGGCTCGATGTGAATGTCGCTCGCCCGATCCTTGATCGCCTGGACCAGGATCAGGTTAGCCAGTTTAATAACCGGACCTTCCTCGCTCGAGGCGGCGAGTTGGTCCAGGTTGACCTCCTCGATGGATTCCCGCGCAATTTCGATGTTGGCATCATCATCGCTGTCCGCCTTTTTCCTGGCGTCCTCGATGATATCTTCCATGCTGCCGCCTTTGGCAGCTTCGAGATGGTTGAGTTTTTCGGTGATTGCTTTTTCCGACGCGATCATCGGGGCCACCTCCAACCGGGTGATGCGCCGAACGTCGTCGAGGGCCAGGACGTTCAGCGGGTCGGCCATGGCGATGAACAACTTGTTCTCGAGGCGCGAGACCGGGATGACCTTGTGATTGCGGGCGACCTCCGTCGGGAGCAACTCGGCGATCTCTGCCGGAATGGTGATGCGAGCCAGGTTGATGGGCGGCGTGTTCAGGACCCGGCCCATCGACACGGCCATGTCCAATTCGCTCACATACGCCTTCTCCAGGATCAACTTCAGGAGCCGGGTGCCCCCCTTTTTCTGCTGCTCCAGCAACTCCTCCACCTGCTTGGGCGTCAATAAGCCGTCTTCAACCAGGACGTTCGCAATCCGCTCGCCGAATGATTTGACAGGAGCCATTGGATTACCGGAATGCCTTTCGAAGGTTCTTCAAGAGCTCGACCGGCGGGGCTAAATACCAAATCAGGCGATGCGGCGTCGCCTCGGCCAGCTCCTTCGCCGCTTGCTGGTTGAATGGATTGGCCGTCGCAACCAAAATCGACTTGCTCATCCGGTCAAACGGGAGCACGCACCAGCGCCTGCAAACATCCGCCGGAAATCCCCGCGCCAGGTCGATGTCAATGTCGTACTTCTCCAGCGGCAGAAAAGCCGTGCGCGACTTGTCGGTCATGATCTTCAATGCTTTTTCCACCGGCAAAATTCCCTTGTTGGCCAAAATCTGCACGAACGGCTCCACCACCCCGGTCGGAGGCGCCGATAGATCGGGGCTGATCCAGCAAAGGTCAAAGTCGCCGGAACTGATGACCTTTGCCTCCACAAAAATTTTGTGAATGGTCTGCCGGCCATCATCCACTGCGGCCGGTGTCGCCTTGCCCGATGCCTTGGGAGTCTTCAGATCCGTGGACGTCCGGGTCGCCGTCTCGGACTGCATCGAGTCCTGCGCAAAATTGTTGGCCTTGCTCTCGATTTGCTTGAGCGCCTGCCGCACATCGGGGTCTTCCGGGTTGCGCTGGAGTATGGTTTCGTACTCGAGAATCGCGGAGGAAAGCTGCCCCATCTGGACGTACGCCTCGGCGATCCGCTTGGACGCCTTGATCACATCCTTTTCCCGGCCCAGCTTTGAATAGGCTTCTTTGAGAATCTCCAGCGATTGATAGTCGTGCGGCTGCGATTCGGTGATGACTTCAAACATCTCGATCGTCTGCGCCAACTGGGCTTCTTCGCCTGGACTGAAAGTGGTCGTCGCCATTCTAATTGTCTGCCATCTTAATACACACTTACCGAGTGAAAACAGGATCGGGCCAGCGACTTGGAGCAGAATGTTCGCCAGATACGAAGGCTCCGAGGCATGGGGAAGCTTTTTATTTTGAAACCGCAGCTGCATCGACTTTTGAGGACAGTGGTGTCCAGAAAACATTCCTGGTTCGCCCAAATTTGCGCAGCACTTTCCCGGCAATCAGCCGATGCTTTCACTGCGGAATTGCATTCTCAACTGGAGTTGAGATTTTAGTTGGGCCACAGCATGGATTGATGATGGGAAATAGCGCGTTAGTGATGGACCCTGCGCCTGGCGACCGACTGCAGCGATATGTCGGAGACCGGGTGCGATTTGTCCTGAAGGACCTGTCGGGAAAAAGTTCGCACCCCGGCTGGGCGGCGCGTCTGCGAACCAATATTGGGCGGGCCGGAAGTCTGCGGCAGGAAATCATACGCGCCCACACCGGCGGGCTGCCCATGGCAGGCGCTTCCTGGCGCGACCTGCCGATGACGCGCCAGGCGGAAGGGTGGGTGGTGGAGCTGCCCCTGGCCGAAACGGGGTACTTCCAGGCAAAGGCATTTTTGCTCGATCCCCACGGGTGGCAGCACTGGCCCGACGGACCCGACCTCGGAATTTCCGTTCATCCAAACAGCTATCGAACCGCCAATATTATTTACTGCGCTTTTCCCAGGCTCTTCGGCCCCGGCAAGGCCGCTCTCAGCGCGCGCAATCAAAAGCTCGAAACGCAGATTCGCCAGATCGAGGAGCACGGCTACACGATTCTTCCCGAGTCCGGCAAGCTGCGGGACCTGGCAAAGCAAATCCCGCATATCTTCGACGTGCTCGGGTGCAGGATCCTGCAATTGCTCCCGGTCAATCCGACGCCGACCACCTACGCCCGGTTTGGCCGATTCGGAAGTCCCTACGCCGCGCTGGATCTGGCCGCGATCGACCCGGACCTGGTCGTTTTTGACAAGCGCACGACCGGAGTCGACCAGTTCAGGGAACTAGCTTGCGCTGCTCACCTGCGCGGCGGACGCATCCTGCTCGATACGGTCATCAATCACACCGGCTGGGGCTCCACGCTCCAGGAAAATCATCCGGAATGGTTTTTGCGCAGGCCCGACGGGGAGTTTGCCAGCCCCGGAGCCTGGGGCATCACCTGGGAGGACCTGGTCGAACTCAAACACGACAATATCGGGCTTTGGGATCAGTTGGCCGAAATGTTCCTCACGTGGTGCCGGCGCGGAGTGGATGGGTTTCGCTGCGATGCCGGCTACAAAGTCCCGCCCCGCGCCTGGCAGTATCTCGTGGCCCGCGTGCAGGAGGAATTTCCCGACACGATCTTCCTGCTCGAAGGGCTCGGTGGCGCCTGGGAAACGACCGAAACTCTCCTGACCCGCGGAGGATTGCAGCTCGCTTACTCCGAACTGTTCCAAAACTATTCCGCGGCGCAGGTTTCATCCTATCTCGACCACAGTTTCAAACACAGTCCGCGCGTCGGAGTGCTGGTTCACTTCAGCGAGACCCATGAC
>DASRKU010000306.1:0-3949 GCA_035648815.1 Verrucomicrobiia bacterium
CCTTTCGTTGTTTTTTATCTCGTGAGCTGGAGGTCGCTGGTGCGCTGGCAACGGCTGGGTGCCGGAGTGGCTCTCGGCGGGGTTTTATCGTGGTCCATGCTGTTAGGCGAAGATTTCGAAGCGTATGTGGCTCGATTCTCCCCGAAAACGGAGGTTCGGCGGGATTACGCAGCATCGGTAATCTCCTGCGGCGTGGGAATGCATAAGGCGCTTCTGGTCAATGGCGTGAGCATGACGGTTTTGACCCCCATCACCAAGTTCATGGTTCACCTTCCCCTGGCGCTCCACAAAGGCCGCCCCGAATCCGTCTTGCTCATTTGTTTCGGCATGGGGACCACCTATCGCTCGGCACTGAGCTGGGATGTTAAGACGACCGCAGTGGAACTCGTGCCGAGCGTAAAGGAAGCGTTTGGGTTTTATCATGCGGATGCAGCACAATACCTGCGCAACACCAAAGGCAATATCGTCATAGATGATGGGCGGCGTTATCTCAAACGCACTAAAGAGAAATTCGATGTCATCGTCATCGACCCACCCCCTCCTCTCGAAGCTGCCGGTTCCAGTCTCCTCTATTCGCAAGAATTCTATGATCTGGCCAAACAACATCTGAATGCGAATGGAATTCTCCAAGCCTGGTTTCCCGGCGGCGAACTCAAAATTGGGCAAGCTGTCCTCCGGTCAATTCATGATTCCTTCCCACACGTGAGATGTTTTAATTCGGCGGAAGGGTGGGGAGCCCATATTCTGGCATCTATGGACCCTATCGAACACCACACCGGCGTCGAACTCGTTGCACGGATGCCGGAGACCGCGAAGAATGATTTGCAGGAATGGAGCCAGACAAAGGATCTGCCGGCGTATCTGGACCGGGTTCTGTCACACGAAGTTTTGATCGACAATGTTCTCAATGCCGACCTGCGCCTTCGCATCACCGACGACCAACCTTTCAACGAATACTTTCTCCTGCGGCGCCATAATCTGTTTCCGTACTGAGGATCCGGCAGCCGGTTGTATTCGATGCGTTCGTAAAGCGCGCTCTTGCCGAGCTCGGAAACTTCCGCCAGTTATTCCGGATCCGTATCTGTTCGGAAAGGCGAGGCGGGGAGCCCCGCCTTGTTAATAAGATTTCCTTCCGGGACATTTGCCCAGCCATAGCGGACCGCTGCAGGGTGGGCGACATCAGGCGAGGTGACCACAACTGCTTTGCCATGAATTTCGGCATGAGCCGGAACAAAGTTTTTATCGCTCCCTGCGATGGTGAATCCCTTCATCGGTTCCTCCCTGGAAGCGAGCCCGCCACCGAGGTGCCTGAAGCGCAGCACGGCGTTTGTTCCTTTGATGCTCATCGATTCGAACTCGGGGCCGGAGTATTCGATGCGTTCGTGGTAGGCGAGCGCGCGCGCGGCCAGGGCAAGGCGCGCGCCGACCGGCTGTTTATGCGCCGGGTGAATGTCGACCGGGTCTCCGCAATCGGTGGTCACGACCATGGCCGTGTTGCGGGTGCTCTGCCATGACAGAAATTGCGCCTCGCGAATTTCGGGCGTCATGCCGCTGAAGGGGGCAATCTGTACAAACAGGAACGGGAAATCCCCCTCACCCCACGCCTGGCGCCACCCGGCAATCATCGCCGGGAACAAGGTGCGATACTGTCGCTCCCGTCCCACGTTGGCCTCGCCCTGATACCAAATCACGCCGCGCATGGCAAAGGGCAGAAGCGGGGCAATCATGCCATTATAGAGCACGGTGGGCGCGGTGGCATTCTCGGTGATGCTGGTGGGAGGCCAGGGCGCGTTCTTCAAGTTCACTGTGACCCGGTACTGCCACGGCCCGGACAGTGGCACCGGGCCCATCCCCGCCTCATTCTTGAAAACAAGCTGGAGTTTGTCGCCACCATAAAGGCCGCCGCCGCCGCCGGTGTCGAGCACTCGCACCGCGATGACATTGCGCCCGGGCTTCAGAACGCCTGCGGGAACGGGATATTTTCTGACGAGCTGATAACCATTGAGTGCCCCGACCTGCACTCCGTTGACCCAGGTCGTGTCCATGTCATCGATCATTCCAAGGTCCAGCTCCGCGTCGGTGGCCGCGAAGTTATCGGGCAGGTCGAAGTTTTTTCTAAACCACACGACGCCGTCGAGGTCCGGTTCCCCGACGGATTCCCACAATGTGGGCAGGGTCATTTCCTTCCAGGAGGCGGTGTCCAGGTCGTGTGCGCTCCAGGTAGCGCCGGGATGCGATCCGGGGTCGACCCGGCCAAACCAAAGTTCGAGGCGGTTTGCGTATTCGCGCCGGGCGCCCTGGGGATCGGACTGCACGCGCTTCAATAAATCCAGTGTGGGGGCAAAGTCCGTCAAACCCCGCAGCGTGCTTTCGCTGCTCCACGCCTCGGCGGGCGTGCCACCCCACGAACTATGAAGCAAGCCGATCGGCACACCGCGCGCCTTGAAAAGATCGCGTCCGAAAAAATAACCAACCGCCGTGAAATCCTTCACCGTGGCGGGCGAGCAGATCAACCATGCGCCTTTGACGGATTGGACCGGCGCAAAGGATTTGGTTTGCTCCACTCCGAAATGGCGAATCTGCGGGTAATTGGCTTCGGCGATTTCGCGTTCCACATTCGTGATGGGCTTTTGGCCGGCGCGGGAGCCCAACTGGCGTTCCATGTTGGATTGCCCGCTGCACAGCCAGACTTCGCCCACCAGCACGTTCGTGGCCTGCACCGTATTTCGACCTGAGACCGCCAGCGTGTACGGTCCGCCGGCTTTGATCGGGGCAAGATACACAAGCCATTTGCCGTCCGCCCCCGCCACGCCCGTCACTGTCTGGCCCGCGAATTCGACGCGGACTTTTTCCCCGGGCGCGGCCGTGCCCCAGATCGGCACCTTCATTTCCTGCTGCAGGACGGCATTGTCGGAAAACAGGATGTTCGGAACGACATCAGCGCGCGCGTGAATGGCCAGGGTGAGAATGAATGCCAGGAGCATTGAGGATGGTTTCATATGCGTTGAATTAGTTATACCGGTGTGCCGTAACAGTTAACCCTTTACAATTCATGAGGTCTTGAATGATCCGGAAACCCTCACCCCATCCCTCTCCCATTGGATGGGAGAGGGTGTCCAAAGGACGGGTGAGGGTTTGTCCCATTGTTAAGCTGTCTTTCTTACAACACACTAACTGGAGAATAAATCCATCTGCGGCGCCGGACTCAGCTTTTTCAATTTGTCGCGGTCCTGCTGCCGGCGCGAGGATTGGCGGACGCTGCCTTCGGGCGTGAGTTCGGACTCCTCGAGGTTGTGCAGGATCTCTTTGGCCCGGTCCAGAATGGGTTTGGGAATCCCGGCGAGCCGGGCGACCTGGATGCCGTAGCTTTTGTCGGTGCCGCCTTCGATGATTTTGCGCAGAAAAACGATTTGATCGTGCCATTCGCGGACGGCGACGTTGTAGTTCCGCAGTCGCGGCAAGCGTCCCGCCAGTTCGGTCAGCTCGTGATAATGTGTGGCAAAGAGTGTTTTGGCGCCGACCTGGTTGTGCAGGTGCTCGAGGATGCTCCAGGCAAGGCTCAGGCCGTCGAACGTGCTCGTGCCGCGGCCGATTTCATCGAGGACGACCAGGCTTGCGGCGGTGGCATTGTTCAGGATATTGGCGGTCTCGCACATTTCGACCATGAAGGTGGATTGACCACGCGCGAGGTCATCGCTGGCGCCGATCCGGGTGAAGATGCGGTCGATGAGATCGATGCGCGCCTGGGCAGCGGGAACGAAGGAGCCGGTGTGGGCGAGCAAAGCCAGCAAGGCGACCTGCCGGATATAGGTGCTCTTGCCCGCCATGTTGGGCCCGGTGATCAGAGCCAATTGAGGAGGTGAGAGGTCAGAGGGGAGAGGGGAGAGGTGGGCACTCACTCCCGAACCCTCACCCGCCCTTCGGGCACCCTCTCCCATCCGATGGGAGA
>DASRKU010000307.1:0-18775 GCA_035648815.1 Verrucomicrobiia bacterium
GTCGAGAAACTCAGCGTCGGGTCGATCACCAGCCCAAGCCGGGAGTCATAATCGCCAACCCGAAAACCAATTCGAGAGCCGCCGGCCAGGTAATATCCGCCCCGAACGGGTGTGCGAACCCCGTTCACCCACTGGTAAATCACCGGCGCATGCTGGCGAATTTGTTCCCCTCCAATCTCCAGAACCAAATCGCCAGCCCCGTTCAGCTTCATTCCGTCAACACCATCGATGCGCAGCTGGATCTGATCCGGCCGCGCGCCGGGCTTGAGAATGAAATCGTATTCCAGCCTGGCCGATTCATCCCCGTAGTACACCAGGTCGATGCCGGGATAGATCTGGCTGACCTGGACTTTGGGATAGAGGGGAATGCCGGCGTGCCAGGCGGCGGGATCGTTGCCAATATAGTAATTGGCCTGGCCGGGGAGTTTCTGAATCCCTGAGGCGATCGCCAGCGGGTTGGCTCCTTCGAGGTGGAAATGCACAAAACGGGCCGGGTTCCGCGCTGCTGGCCCCAAGGCAATCACAGCGTCGGTGGGCGAAATCAGCACGTTGCATTCGCGTCCGCGGGCCACGAAGGCGTAGCGGCTTTCAACCTGCCCCTGGTTGATTTCGAACCGGAGCGGCGCTCCGTTCAAGCCGGGGCCGGAGGTGATGAAGGCCACAGGCTGTTTGCCCGAAGCCGTCCAGGCAAACGCGCTCCCCAGGCACAGCAACAGGAGCAGCGAGCGCACAAAACTTCCGCGATCGGACCCGCGTCCGACAATCCGCAACAAGGCGGTCCAATGGATGTTAAAATGGCCGTTCATAGCTCACGCCAAATTGGAACTGGCCGGACCCGCTGTTGTAGATGTCATGATGGAGAGGAATTCCATAATACAGAAGGAGTGGCCCGATCGGCAGGTTCAGCCGCAGACCCAAACCCCAGTTGTCGTCGAAGTTCGCCTTGGTATAGGAATAGGAGCCGAGCTGCACCTGGCCGATATCATAGAACATCGCAAATCGCAGCCGTTCGATGATGGGGATGGTGTATTCAGCCGAACCGAACCAATAGGTATTGCCGCCGATCGGTTCGGTGGATTGGAATGGGAGCAACGGATCGACTTCGCGCGGGCTCACCCCGTGATAGCGGAAACCGCGCAGGGAATACAGGCCGCCGAGGTAAAAACGATCATAGAATGGCACCGAACCGGTGGACCCGTATGTATCGGCAACTCCGGTCCCGCCGAGCAGCTCCAGGACGTGGCCGGCAAAGAAACCTTTCACGTACCAGTGCGTTTTCAATTCCAGCTTGAAGTATTCCTTGTTGCCGCCAAAGGGCCCGGCAAGCTCCGCGCCCAACGTGCTGAGCTGGCCTTTCTCCGGCAGCACCCCCGGACCTCGAGTATCGTAACTGAGGGTTCCAAATACTTTGGTCACCAGCGAATAGCCGCTTTCTTCGAGCAACGTTGAGGGGATGGGCGACGGCAGGCCTGGAATGATTTGCCCTGGCTTGCCGGTGAAGGGCACCCCCAGTGGCTGCTCGTTAAAAAGGATGCCGATGTCTTCCACGCTATACCCGATGCTGCCCTTGAAAAAATCGCTTCCCAGCGCGCGCGTGAGGCTTAAACGCATGCCCACATCCACCTCCCGGTAGAGATCGTTGAGGCTCAGGAAATCCAGGTCGCGGTAAAACAAATTGACGTCCAGCATCAGCTTGTGCTGCAAAAACCAGGGCTCGATAAACTCGATTTCGTAATCCTGCCGCTGGGTGCCCAGTTGCGCGCGCAACCGGAGCTTTTGGCCGCCGCCGGTAAAATAAGGCGGGTGAAATAAATCAAAATTGCCCTGGGTGACTTCCGCGAACGCGACCAGGGCGTCGATCGAACTGAACCCGGCGCCCACGGTGAGGTTGCCCGTGTTTTGCTCCTCCACGCCAATGATGAGATCCTTATGACTCGTGATCTCCGTCGCTTCAGGCCGGACATCCACCTTCGAAAAATACTGCAAGCCTTCCAGGCGCTGCTTGCTCAGGTTGACGCGCACCATGTCGAACACCTCGCCCGGCGCCACTGCCAATTCGCGCCGAATCACCCGGTCCTTGGTCTTCGTATTGCCCCGGATTTCAATTCTCTCAATGTAGGATTTCTGTCCCTCATCAAATTTGAATTCCAGGTCCATCGTGCCGGTCTCCACGTTTGGAATCCGCGCGACGGTCAAGGTCTGAGGCGGCCTCACGTCAATGTATCCACGCGCCCCATAAAAATCCTGGACCTGCTTTTCGTCGTCGCTCAGTCCTTTGGGCGTGAAGACGTCGCCCACGTCCATCTTCAAACCGTCGGGGCCGAGCTTCACTTTTTTGCCGATCCCCCCCGACGGCTGCAACACCCTCAGGCCCGCGGCGATTTGGGCGGTGGTGAAAAGTTTGTTCCCCGTGAATTTCACCGCCCCAACCTTGTAGCGTCGCCCTTCATACACAATGAATCGAATCACCATGGTCCGGGGACTGGGGTGTTCCATTTGCACTTCCTTGATCTCAAAATCAATGTATCCCTGGCTGCGATAGAAATCCGTCAGAATCTCCCGGTCATCCTCGAACTGATCCTCCTTGTAGACCCCGCTGCCCGTTATCCACGAGAGCGTCCAGTGCCGGCGCGTCTTGATCACCTTCCGCAATTTCCGCTGCGAAAAAGCCTGCGCGCCGACAAATTCGACATTCTCAATCTTGATCTTCCCACCCTCGGTGATATCGAACACCACCGAGGCACGCCCCGCAATTTCATCAATGCTCGGTATGTTCTTGACCTGCGTGCCGGGGTATCCGGCCTTCTGATACATTTTCTGGATTTCCAGCGCGTCATTGAAAAGCTTCTGATTATCCATGGGCTCACCCACTTTCGAGCTCAGCTTTTTTCGCAGCTTGGCATCCTTGTACTTGGTGTTTCCCTGGAACCGGATTTCCGTCAGCTTGGGCTTGCCCTCCAGGATGTACGTCAGCACCACCCCGCCGGGCGTCGTTTCGTCGGTAACCCGGATGTTATAGAACAGACCCGTCGCATACAGGTTCCGCACGTCATCATCAACCGCCGCGGCGCGATACGGATCGCCGGGCTTCACCCGGATGTGGGCCCGGATCAGTTCGTCACTGACCGCGGGACTGGCTTCGACGTGCTTGATCTGGACCTTCTCCACCTTGAGCGGGAGGAATTGCGCCGAAAGTTTGGGCGCGAAGACCAGGAGGAGGATGAGTCCGCATAAGCGAAACACAAATTTCATTATCAGTCGGTCAGTTCGGCATGTCGTCGTCGCTTACTTTGGCTGCGCTTTCGAACCGCGTGTATGATTTCAGGAATGTCAGCCGCACGTCCCCTGTCGGACCGTTGCGCTGCTTGGCTATCAGCATATTCACCGGAAAGGCATCCTGCTCTTCGCCCGCCCCGTCTTCATCGTCACCCCCGGACTTGCCCGGTTTGTATAATAACCCGACGAGGTCGGCATCCTGTTCGATGGCGCCGGATTCCCGCAGGTCCGAGAGCCTCGGCTCTGCGCCCTTCTCGCGCTTCTCCGGTTCCCGGTTCAACTGGCTCAAAACGATGACAGGAACATTCAATTCTTTGGCCAGGGCTTTGAGCCCGCCGGAGATATCCGAGATTTCCTGCTGCCGATTTTCAGCTCGGCGCGAAGTAGAATGCAGCAACTGGAGGTAGTCAACCACGAAAAGCTTGATGCCATGCTGCTGCGAGAGCCGGCGCGCCTTGGCGCGCAATTGCAGGATCGACATGCCCGAGGTGTCGTCGATGAACAAGGGCGCCGTGGCCAGCTTGCCCGCCGCGCCGGTCAGCTTGGGAAAATCGCGCTCCGCCAGAAAACCTTCCCGCACATTTCGCAGGTTGACCCGGGAACGCGAACACAGCATCCGCAGCACCAGGGACTCGGAAGTCATTTCCAGGCTGAACACGCCCACCGGGAGCTGCTGATCAATGGCCACGTGCTCGGCGATATTCATCGCCAGGGATGTCTTGCCCATGCTGGGTCGCGCCGCGATGACAATCATTTCGCCCGGATGCAGGCCGCTGGTCATTTTGTCCAGGTCCGCAAATCCGGTCCCCACGCCCGTCAGCATGCCCTGCCTCTGGTGAAAATCTTCGATGGTGTTGATGGCCTTCTTGACAAGGTCCTTGATCGTCACGGTCTGGCTCTGCACGCGCGACTCGCTGATCCGAAGAATGTCGCGCTCCACTTCATCCATCAGCGCGTCGACCTCGCCTTCATAATCGTAAACCCGCCCCGCCGCTTCCGTGCAGGTTTGGATCAGTTTTCGAAGCAGGTACTTCTCCTGGACGATATCCAGGTAATACTGCAGGTTCGCGGCCGAAGGCACCGCATCGGGCAGCGATGCCAGGTAACCGATGCCGCCGACCTCCTCCAGGAGATGCTTGTCCTTCAGCCGTTGCTGCAGCGTGATGACATCGATGGCTTCCCGCCGGTCGTACATCTCCGCCACCGTGCTGAAGATCGTCTGGTGCCGCAGGTCGTAAAATGCTTCGGCTCCTTGTTTGAATTTCTCGATGCATTCGCCCATGCATTGATTGGGCGAGAGCAGCACGCAGCCGAGCACTCCCAGTTCCGCTTCCGGGGAATGAGGAGGCAGCCGGTCGACCTTGCCGGCATCGGCCGCGGTCCCTTTGCGCCTGCGGCTGTGCTTCAGGTCAGCCACAGCACCCGGACCTTCAGGGGAAACAGAATCAATCATGCGCGTACCAGATAGAAAAACAGCCGCCGACTCAAATCAGAGTTGTCATTTGTTGATCACAGGATGTTCACACTGGCGATTTGGGTCAAGGACTCGAAATTAATTGGTGAGTCAGTGAGTCAGTGAATTACTGAATCGGATTGAGCCATCCGCTCATTCATTGACTCACTAATTCACTGACTCACTGATTTTTTCTTAATTCACTGATTCACTCAATTTATTTTGGTTCGGGCTTGGCTATGCCCGGGTGCCTCTCTACATTCTGGCCTGCAATGCGGGCGCGTCGTGCAGGCCTGTTCGCCGAGCTGACGATGTCGCGCCGCTGAATGAAGCCGTTATAAAGTCATTTCTATGAAAGAGCACCAACCTGGAGAGATTCGGAACTTCGCGGTCGTCGGCCATGCTTCTTCCGGCAAAACCATGCTCAGCGAGTCCATGCTCGCTTGCGCGGGTGTCATCAACCGGATGGGCACCATCGCCGCCGGCAATACCGTTTCCGATTATCATGAGAGCGAAAAGCACCGCCAGATTTCCGTCTCCGCTTCCCTCATGCATCTCGAATGGTTGAATAAAAAATTCAACATCATCGATTGCCCCGGGTACGCCGATTTCATCAGCGAAGGCCTGGGCGCGTTGCGCGTCGGGGACTTTGCCCTGGTGGTCATCCACGCCGGCCATGGCGTCGGCGTCGGTACCGACGCGGTCTGGAAGTACGCCACTGAGTATGGGATCCCCAAAATGATCGTCCTGAACGCGTTCGACAAAGAGGAAGTGGATTTCGACAAGGCGCTGGCCCAGGTCCGTGAACATTTTGGCGAGCGCGTTTTTCCGCTCACGATTCCCATCAACCCCGGACCGGGCTTCAACCAGGTGCTGGACGTTCTCCGCAACGAGATCATCACCTTCGTCGATGACAAGAGCGGAAAGTTTACCGAGGCCCCCGCGACAGGCGAATGGGCCGCTCGCGTCGAGCAGTTGCACAAACAACTGATCGAATATATTGCGGAATCCGACGACTCGCTGCTCGAGAAATTCTTTGCTCAGGGCAGCCTCTCCGAAGAGGAAATGCGTGCCGGCTTGCACGCCGCCATCCAGAAGCAGGTCTTTGTTCCCCTGTTCGCCGTCTCGTCGGAAACAAATGTCGGCGTGGCCCGCCTGATGGATTTCATCGCCAAGTACGGGTCCTCCCCGGTGGACCGGGCTGATGTGAAGGCTGCCGATGCCAATGGCAAGGAACTCTCCGTCTCGCTGACCGATCCTGACCCGGTCTGTTATATTTTCAAAACCATGAGCGAGGCGCAGTTCGGCGAACTCTCCTTCTTCCGCATCTATTCCGGATCCATCAAGTTCGGCTCGGAATTGTACAACACCGACCGGCGCAGCACCGAAAAAATCGGCCAGATTTATCTCCTGAACGGAAAGACCCGGACCAGCGTGCCCACCCTGGGCGCCGGCGACATTGCCGCCGTCGTCAAACTGAAGGACACACACACCGGCAACACTCTGGCCAGCCCCAAAAAACCGGTGTCCCTCTCCAAAGTCCAGTATCCCAAACCCAACATCAACGCCGCCCTCAAGAGCAGCGGCAAAGGCGAGGAAGACAAAATCGCCTCCGGCTTGGCCGCATTGCACCACGAAGATCCCACGTTCCTCTACGCTGTCGATTCGGAGCTGCGGCAAACCATCCTGTCCGCCCAGGGCGAACTGCACCTGGAAGTCATCGCCGACCGCCTGCGCCGCCGCTACAACGTCCACGTGGAGTTGACCGAACCGCGCGTGCGGTACCGCGAAACGATCAAAGCCAAGGGCGAATCCAAGCACCGGCACAAAAAACAAACCGGCGGCGCCGGCCAGTTCGCCGAAGTCTGGATGCGCATCGAACCCAAGCCGCGCGATACCGGCGTCGAGTTCACCCAGTCCCTCGTCGGACAAAACGTGGACCGTGTCTTCGTGCCATCGGTGGAAAAGGGGGTCATGAAGGCATGCGAAGAGGGCATCCTGGCCGGATACCGTGTCGTGGATGTGAAGATTGATTTTTACGACGGCAAAATGCATCCGGTGGATTCGAAGGATATCGCGTTCCAGATTGCCGGATATTTTGCGTTCAAAGAATGTTTCATGGCCGCCCGGGCATGTCTGCTGGAGCCGATTCACACCGTGGAAATCCGGATTCCCGAGGACTGCATGGGGAAGGTGATGGGTGATTTATCCAGCAGGCGGGGCAAGATCCAGGGGATGGACAGCGAGGGCAGCTTCCAGTTGATCAAGGCGCATGTGCCCGCGAAGGAGCTCTACCGGTATTCGAGCACGCTGCGCTCGCTCACTGGCGGCCGCGGAGTCCACGCGGAAACGTTCAGTCATTACGAAGAAATGCCGCGGGAGATGGAACAGAAAGTCATCGAGGAAAGCAAGAAGCACAAGCTGCAGCCGGCGGCGGAGTAGGCCTCCCAGGGCCGATTCATGAAGCGCACGAGCCGGGGCGGGGACGGCCTCGTCCCCGATATCCCTTCGGGGGTTTCCACAACTACATCATGGGGACGAGGCCGTCCCCACCCCTTCAGGAAACCGGCGGCAATCGCAACGTCGCATCCAGCGGCTGAATATCGGCAAATTCCCTGCCTCCGGCCTCCGCCCGCAGCTTTTGAATTTTATCGCCCGCCGGGCGCACCATGCGCTCGTAACTGCCCACCGCGTCATTAAACGCGCCGTTCGCCCGCTCGAGCCCGGCGCGGATCTTTTCAAAATGCTCGGTGAACTTGCAAACACGGGTGAAGAGTTCCTGCGCCGATTCCGCAATCGCCGCGGCGTTCTCGGTCTGGGCATAGAGCTGCCAACTCACAGCCACCGACCGCAATAGCGCGATCAGCGATGCGGGCGTCGCCAGCAGTATGCGCCTCTCCGCCGCCCACACAATCAAATCACGATCTCCTTCCAGGGCCGCGCTGAAGAGCGATTCCGCCGGCATGAACAGCACCACGTAATCCAGCGCGTTCGGAAACAGGCTCGCGTAATCCCGATCCGCCAGTCCCTTGATCATCACCTTCAGCTTGGCGGCATGCGAGGCCAGCGACGTCGCCCGTTTGGCCTCATCCACCGATTCCAGCGCGTTCAGAAAATCAAAATCCGGCACCTTCGCGTCCACGATAATCACCCGTTCCCCCGGCAGCCGGACAATCATGTCCGGCTTTGAGTCGCCTTCCATTGTCTGTTCTGTGAAATCGCAATGCGCGCTCATGCCCGCCGCCTCGACGACTCGTCGCAAGGTTTCTTCCCCCCAGCGACCGCGCGCCTGGTTGGATTTGAGGACCATCCGGAACTGCTGGGTTTCGCTGGCCAGCATTTGGCTTTGCTGCGAGAGCAATTCGAGCTGTTTTTTGACTTCACCCAGGGTGGAGGACTGCACGGCTTCGCTTTGCTGCAGCCGTTTCTGGTACGTTTCCAATTGGACCTTCAGTGGTTCGACGAGGCCTTTAATCGCCTCCTGCCGCTGTGCGAGGTCGCCCTTGGCCGTTTCCTGGAACTTTGCAAAGGTGGCGCCGGCGAGCTGCAAAAACTCCGGCTGGCTTTGCTTGAGCGCGTCCGAACTCAGGGCCTTGAAGGCATCCCTCAGGTCCGCCAGCCCTTTGGCCTGCAGTTCCCTGGATTCCTGCATGGATTTTTCATGCGCCGCCTTCTGGTCGGCGAGCAGCTTTTCCGCCGCCTCACGCCTGGCTTCGGCGGCCGCCCGCAATTGGCCGGCCTGCGCAAGCGCCTCGCGGGTTTCTTTGAGTTCGGCCTCGCGCTGCACGGCAGTCTGGCGCAGCTCGCTTTCCAGGCGGCTGTCCGCCGCGCCCCCCGGCTTGCGAGAACCCAGCAGCCAGCCCATCAGGAAGAATAAAACTCCTCCCGCCACGAAGCCAATCAACAGGTTCGTCATGGGGCAGCCCTAAAAATGAGCCACCACCTCGATTTCCACGCTCGCACCCTTGGGAAGAGCCGCCACCTGGATCGTGGAGCGCGCGGGAAAATCGGCGGTGAAATATTTGGAGTAAATCTCGTTCATCCCCGCAAAGTCGCCGAGGTTTGTCATGAACACCGTGCTCTTGACGACGTTGGCGAAGGTCAGGTTCTGGTCATCCAGGATGGCCTTGACGTTTTGCAGCACGCGCTCGGTCTGGGACTTGATATCGTCCGGGACCAGGGCGCCTGTGGCGGGATCGATCGGTATTTGCCCGGCGCAGAACAGGAGGTCTCCCGTGCGAACGGCGTGGTTGTACGGGCCGACTGCGGGGGCGGATTTTGCGGGTTTGATTATCTTTTTGGTTGTCATGACGGCAATATTCGATGAGGTGAATCCATGAGACAGGCTTAGCTCAAACGGGGCCGCAGCGACAGCATTATTCTGCGGGTTCAGGGCGGACTTGCCGGGCCGGGTGAGGGCGCGGCGTCCTTGGCGGCGCGTTTGTGCGCCGGGGCGGGGCAACAACTCAGTGCGCGATTCCGGTGCCCTCGCAGGCGGGACAGGCCGGTGGCGCGTGGCGGATCAGGTGGTAAATGTAATCCTTCAGCTTGGCTCGCCGCAGCTTGAGCTCTTCAATCTCCTGATCGGTGGCGAAGTCAATCTCCTCCTCAATCCGGTAGACCGAGTCGTCGAGGCGATGGTATTCGTCAAACATTTTCCGGAAATGATCGTCGCTGCCTTTGAGCCGTCGGATAACTTCGCGATGTTCCGGAAACTCTCTCAGGATTGGGTGATGCAGATCCATGGGCGTGTAGTCCCTTTCTAAATGGATGGGTTCAGGTTGATGGCGCGCCGGTGAGGGAAGCACATCCTTTCGGTTCCTTGAAAACAAGCCGTTTTCCCGATCGGGCCGGCCTGCGGAAACCGTGCTAAGCGTCGCGTCTCTTCTATTCGCATTCGTCGCTTTGCGATACAGGCTCACTGTAATGCAGATCCGGCACTAGTAAAGAAATTGTTTTACGGATCCGCCGCCGTGCTGGAGAGTTCCATCCCCACAAGGCATACGTCGTCTGAAAAACTTCCGTCGGCCGAAAAGCGCTTGACCACCTCGATCAGGTCGTCGAACAACTGCGGCGCCGGCAGGTTCAGGCGCTCCTGTACTCCCGACAGCAGCATCGCCTGGCTGTAGAGCGCATGCTCTGAGTCCTGCACCTCGTACAACCCATCCGTAAAGATCATGACCAGGTCGCCAGGCGACAGCCGCACCTCGCTGGTTTGGTAAATGGTCTGCTCGAACAACCCCAAGGCTGGCTGGCTCTTCCCGCCCACATTGGCCAGGGTTTCCACTTTGCCGGCCGTGCGCCGCGCGTGCAAGGGCCGCGGATGGCCCGCATTGGTGTAGCGCATCACTCGCGTCCGGTAATCGGCGACCAGGTAGAACGCCGTGGTCAGAAGTGGCGCCCCCGTGTGCTTGAGAATCGCATGAAGATCGCGGTTCAGTTTGGTGGTGAAAATTCCCGGCTCATCGGCCAGAGGCTTGAGCTCCTCCAGCAGCGCCCGGACCATCGCTGTCACCAGCGCCGAGCGCACGCCATGGCCCGCAACATCGCAGATGAACACGCTGGCCTTTTCGTCCGATAAAGCCGAGACCGTGAAAAAATCCCCGCCGACCGCCCCGGTGGGCAGGTATCGGTGGCTGAAAAAAAACGCGCTGTCCGCCGGGGCTGCGTTGTGCGGAAAGCAGGGATACTGCTGGGGCAGCATGGTGAACTGGATTTCACGCGCCATCTTCAGATCATCCTCCATCTGCTGGTTTTTGACCCGAAGCTCCTTGCGGCTTTGCGCCAGCAGAGAGTTGGCGCGCCGAATGCGCTCCTCCGAAAGGTGCTGCTGCGTGATGTCCCAAAACAGGCCCTGCAGCCCGATCGGTTTTCCGTTGGCATCGTACAGCGGCGTCTTGACCACCTCCACGAAAATAGGGGTCTGTCCCGGCGGCTTGTGTTCTTCCACCGCATGAAATGCGCGGCCGGTCTCCATCACCTGGCAATCGTCGTGCCGGTACTTGGCCGCCAGGTCCGCCGGGAAGAAATCGAAATCGGTTTTTCCAACGATCTCCTCCAGGGTCTTTCCGAGCACTTTGCAGAATTGCTGGTTGGCAAAGGTAAAACGGCCGTCCAAATCCTTTCGAAAAATATTCTGCGAAATGGTTTCCACCAGCGAGTGATACAGGGCTTCGGAATTGTGAAGGTTCTCCTGCGCCTGCCGGCGCCGGGTGATGTCTTCGACCATCCCCTCGTAGTAAAGAAGCTCGCCCTGTTCGTTCCGAATCCCGCGGCAATTCTCCGAAATCCAAATCACGCTGCCGTCCCTGCGGTAAATCTCCGACTCAAAACTCGTGATGGTATCGTGCTGCTGCATCAGCCGGATGAACTCGTCCCTGCGTCCTTCCTGCACATACAGCTTGCGGCTGATGTCCGTGAGTTCCCGCACCACTTCCTCGGGCGACGAGTACCCGTAAATGCGCGCTAACGCCGCGTTGACCAGCAAATACTTGCCTTCCGGTGTCGTTTGAAAAATCCCTTCCACCAGGTGATCGAAAATCCCGTGGTACTTTTCCTCCGCCGCCATGAGCGCCATGTCCATCCGGTGGCGCTCCAGCGCGTACCGTATCGATCGCTCGAGCCAGCCCGCCGTGATCTGGCTTTTGACCAGGTAATCCTGGGCCCCGGCCTGCACCGCCTCCACTGCCACCGTCTCGTGATCGGCATCGCCCGCCGCGATGATCGGCAATCGCGGCGCCTCCGCCTTCAACAGGGAAATCGTGGCGAGCCCCGCCCCGTCCGGAACCGAAACATCCAGGACCACCATGTCAAAACTTTCGCCTCGCAACGCGCTGACCCCTTCCCTCAAGCCGGAAGCGGAGGAGAGTTCAGCCGACAGCTCCCGTGCCTGGCCCAGCATTTCACCGAGCGAGCGGGTGAACCCCAGGTCGTGCTCGATCAATAAAATCTTTAATCGGTCTTGCGGCATAACAGCCACCGTCCGCAACTCGCCGGGCCACCAGGTGCAGAAGGGTGCGAATACAAGTTGGCAGGATTGCCGCTCCGCCGCAAGCGCGCCTTCGTTCTTTTCAACTCCCGTGTTCTGGCGTAGTTTTTCAGACTGATTTCACTCAGATGCCCAGCGTCTTCATTAAAACGTACGGCTGCCAGATGAATGAGCGCGACAGCGAAGCCGTCGCCGCGCAGCTCGTGGCCAAGGGGTACACACTAGCGCAGTCCGAGGCCGCCGCGGATGTCATCCTCCTCAACACCTGCAGCGTCCGCGATTTTGCCGAGCAGAAGGCGCTGGGTAAAATGTCGGCATTGGCGGCCGACGTTCGGAGCCATCGGCCAAACGTGGTCCTGGGTTTCATGGGCTGCATGGCCCAGAGCCGGGCAGGGGCCTTGATCGACCGTTTGCCCGATGTTGACCTGGTCATTGGAACACAAAAATTCCACCGAACTGCTGATTACCTCGATGAGATTCTCTCGGGTCGGCGGGATAAAATTGTAGATGTGGCCGAAGAGGACGGCAGCGCCGCGACGATCCGCGAGCATCTCGGCAATGGCGTGAAGCCGGTCTCCGCGTTCGTGAGCATCATGCAGGGCTGCAACCAGTATTGCACGTTTTGCATCGTGCCCTACACGCGCGGGGCCGAGCGTAGCCGGACCATCCCTGATATTTGCGCCGAATGCCGCGAGCTGGCGGCCGGCGGCGTGAAGGAGATCACGTTGCTCGGGCAAATTGTCACAAGCTATGGCCGGCGCGGGCCGGCCACCGCGGGCGCTGGAGAGGATTTGCCGCCTGCAAACGGCAAATTGCCTTTCGTCCGGTTGCTGGAAGCGGTCCAGGAGATTGACGGGATTGAGCGGATTCGATTCACATCGCCGCATCCAAAGGGCTATGGCGATGACCTTGTCGAGGCCTACGGGCGGCTGCCCAAATTGTGTGAGAGCGCGCATTTGCCGGTGCAAAGCGGCAGCGATCGTGTGCTCAAACGCATGCATCGCGGCTATACCCGGGAGCGGTATCTGGGCATCATTGAAAAATTGCGCCAGGTCCGGCCCGGCATCGGCATCAGCACCGATATCATCGTCGGCTTTCCTGGCGAGACGGAAGCTGACTTTGAGGAAACGCTCTCGCTCGTCCGCGCTGTGGAATTTGACCAGGCCTACCTGTTCAAGTATTCCCAACGGCGCGATACGCCGGCGGCGGCGATGGAAGACCAGGTGCCGGTGGAAATTCGCGAGGAGCGGCATCGGCGGCTGTTTGAGCTGATCAACGAATTTGGCAAACGCAGGCACTCGAGTTTCGTCGGGCGGCAGGTGCAGATTCTGGCGGAAGGACCCAGCAAAAAAAATCCGAAGCGAATGATGGGCCGCACGCGCTGCAACAAGATCGTGGTTTTTGAAGGCGCCGACCGTCACCGGGGCCAGCTCATGGACGTGAGGATCACGCGCGCAGGTTCCTTCACGCTCTATGGAGAGCCGGACGTATTGAGGTGAGAGGGGAGAAGTGCGAGGTAAGAAGTGCGAAGGACGAGCATCGGGGTGGGGACGGCTCGTCCCCATGAGTAAGCGGTGGAGGCTGAACATCCAACAACCAACATCCAACTCCCAACGTTTAAGTTTGAACCGTTGAGCTTAGAATTGGGGTTCAACGTCAGGATCTACTTTCTTCGGCGTTGGGCGTTGGATGTTGGATTGTTGGATGTTCACTCTTCTAAACGTAATCATGGGGACGAGCCGTCCCCACTCCTGACTCGTCCCTCGCACTTCGCCTTGCTTTGGCCTTCCTGGTTCTGCATCTTAACTTGGCAATCGAATGACATTGAAGATCCTCAGCATCGCGCTCGGCCTCGGCATGGGGCTGCCCCAGGTTTATGGCATCGTCAACCCCTCGGGTTTCGGCGCTGCCGCCAGGAAATTTCCGCGCTCGGTGCCCTGGGGCGTGGCGCTGATGTTGTTGGGCACGGCCTGGTTTGTTTGGAATCTGACCCTCGAAACGAATTCGGAAATCAACAGCTACAAATCCTACCTGATTCCCGGGTTTGCCGCGGTCGGCATTGGGTCGTGCATTTTCGTCCAGGATTTTCTGGCCGTGCGCGGTTTGGCGGTGGTGTTTCTGCTGCTGGCCAAGTTAATGGTGGACACGGGCCGGCCCATGCTCCCATCGACGCATTGGACATGGGTGATTCAAGCCTGGGCCTATATGCTCGTGATCGCCGGCATGTGGCTGACCGTCGCGCCGTGGCGGCTGCGGGATCTTCTGAATTGGGCCACGGCCAGTGAAAAGCGCATTCGAATCGGCTCGGCCGCCCGGCTCGCCTTTGGGCTGTTCGTTGCCGGGCTGGGCGCGATTAAGTTTTAGGAGTGACTCGCGGAAAGATCTTGATCATTCGGGGCGGAGCGATCGGGGATTTCATCCTCACACTGCCTGCCATTGCCGCGATACGCAACCGGTTCCCCGACGCGCACCTCGAGGTTCTGGGGTATCCGCACATTGTGCAACTGGCCCTGGCGGGCGGGCTTGTGGACCGGGTGCAATCGATCGAAGCGCGCGCGCTTGCCGGATTTTTCGCAAAAGGCGGCATGCTGGATCAGGACCTGGCCGATTACTTTTCCGAGTTCGACATCATTCTCTCGTATCTTTACGATCCCGATGAAATCTTCCAGGCCAACGTTTGCCGCTGCGCGCATGGACAATTCCTTGCCGGACCGCATCGGCCTGGGGACGGGGAACGGGTTCACGCGAGCAAGGTTTTTCTGAAACCGCTCGAGAGGCTTTCGATTTTTGACGCCGACCCGGTGCCCCGGCTTTCAATGCCTTCCTCCGGCCCAACGCGCAACTTCCTGGCAATTCATCCGGGCAGCGGCAGTGAAAGAAAGAATTGGCCGGAAGAAAACTGGGCGGAACTGTCCGGGCAACTGGTCGGCGGCAGCTTGGTGAACCTGCTCCTGGTTGGAGGGGAGGCCGAGGGTGGAAAGCTGGACCGCCTGGCGTCGGTGCTTCCCCGTGGCCGTGTGCAGCAGGCCCAAAGCCTGCCCCTGCCCGAGCTTGCCCGAAAATTGCAGAATGAATGCGCCGCGTTCGTCGGACACGACTCCGGAATTTCCCATCTCGCCGCGGCTGTCGGCGTGCCATGTCTGGTTTTGTGGGGCGACGCTCCCGAACCGGTTTGGCGACCCCCGCAGGAACACGTGGTGATCGTCAGGGCTGCGGAAGGATTGGCCGGCCTGAGTGTCAACCGCGTGTTGCAGGAATTGACCTCCTTTTTGACGGCAACAACGACCCCTGCCGGGCGGAATTGCCCCTGATGGGAGAAGCCCATGTGCCTTGCAGCAGGACCGACAGTTCTTGTTGACTGGCATTTACTTTGGAATAAGGGGAAGGCACGGGCATTGCTTGTAAACCGAAGTTGACCGTGTCCCTTACATTTGACCCATTTCTTGTCACTGGAAAGACAGACTGCCTCGGTAAGACTGAATTGCGCTGAATGAACAAAATTCTGGTCATTGACGACGAAGAGTGGCTGCGGGAGATGATGCTTTTGGCGCTGAGTCAGAAGGGATTTACTGTCATCGAAGCTCCCAACGGCGCTTCCGGCATCGATGTGGCCAGGAAGGAGTTGCCGGACCTGATCCTCTGCGACGTCAACATGGAAAAAGTCGACGGTTACCTCACCCTTTCTTCCCTCCGCAGCGAGCCTGCGACAGCCTCCATCCCTTTCATCCTCATGACCGGCCTGGCCGACCAGGCGGGCATGCGTCACGGCATGGAGCTGGGCGCGGACGATTACCTGCCCAAACCGTTTACGATCGAGGCCCTCTACGCGGCTGTGGACGCGCGGCTGAAGAAGGTGAATGTCGTGCGTCAGGAAGCCGAAAAAAAGCTGGCGGACCTGCGCGAAAATTTGAGCATGATGCTGCCGCACGAACTGCGCACGCCGCTCAATGGCATCCTGGCGTATGGCGAAATGCTCGCTGCCGATGCCGGGACTCTTCCGCCTGCCGAAATCGCCGAAATGGGCCAGGTGATCTACGACTCGGGCAAACGGCTGGAGCGGCTCATAGAAAATTTCCTGATCTACGCGCAATTGCAGTTGCTCAGTTCCGACCCCCAGAAACTCAACTCCCTTCTTCGCAGCCACACCCGGGCCGCCTCCGGCGTCATCGATCAGCACGCTCGACGGCAGGCCGAATCGGCCAAGCGCCCTTCGGACCTTTGCCTCGCACTGGAGGATATCGCCGTGCCGCTGTCCGACGAATACCTGTCCAAGATCGTCGATGAACTCGTCCAGAACGCCTTTAAGTTTTCTGCGCCCAACTCACCGGTCCGTGTCACCCTGGAAAATCATTCGCTCGAGGATGTCACCTTGACGGTGGCCGATCGCGGGCGCGGCCTTTCCGCCGAGTACATCGCGCGCATCGGCGCTTACATGCAATTTGACCGCAAGATGCACGAGCAACAGGGACTGGGACTGGGGCTCACGATCTGCAAACGCCTGACCGAATTGCACGGCGGCACGCTTACCATTGAAAGCGAGCAGGGCGCGGGGACGGTTGTGACCGTGAAATTGCCGAAGGTGGCGGAGTGAGAAAAAATCAGTGAGTCAATGAGTCAGTGAGTCAGTGAATCACTTCGGCGCGGGTGCGGGAGTGGTTTTTGGCAGTATTGAGCGACGTCGAAAAAATGCGGAGGAGTTCGTCGGTTTCCGTTTTCAATGAATTAATCATTGGGTTTGCGCACACCGTGGCTTCCTCGAGTAATTCCAGCCAAAGTAGTGTCTCGTCTGTTTCTTCTACTACGGTCCCCATTTTCGAGATGAAGTCGGCCCGTGATTTTGCCCGGCAAACGGCTCGATAGTTTGCGGCTACTGAAGTGCCTGATCGGAGCAACTGTCGGCCAACAACTCGGGCCTCTTCCGTTTTGGGCAGCTTGACGAAAAACTTGATTACTTGAACAGCAAAGGCCTTGGTCCGGCGCTGCATCCCCATAGCAAACCCCAATTGATTCATGCTCGATATGATTCTCGTAGCCAGCAATTTGTCGAACCCAAAATCTCCCTTTCTGACTCACTGACTCACTGACTCATTGACTCATTGACTTCCTATTGCGGCCACAGCGTGAGATTTCTCCGGTTCAATTGATTCAGAACCGCATTGGGCAGCGTATGCAGCAGAATCAAGATCAGGATGATCCCTGCCAAGGGCGTCAAATCAACCCTTCCAAAGCGCAGCGGCAAGCGCTGCAGCGGCCGTAATACGTTGCGGGAAGTGACGCTGACATACTCCCAGCCCGGGCTTGAGCCCAGATAAACGTAGCTGGCGACCAGGTGCGCAAAGAGAAACGCCGGCAGCAGGAATTTCAACGTCGAATAGATCCAAACCCCCAGCAAGGCTCCCTGTCCCACCAGGTGGCCGGGAGATTGCATCGGGCTCACAACCCCCACATGCGCCAGCAAGGGGTGAATGGAAATCCAAATGATTGCGGCGGCCAGGATCGGCGCGAGGATCTGAAGCACTCGCGGCCAGCGCCCGACCGATCCGAGTTGCAGCAGAATTAATTTATGGAACGGGTTCCAGTCCGAGAATCGTCCGTTGATGATCACCAGTGCGAGCAGCCAAAAATGAAAAACCATCCACGTCCGAAGAAAGCTCCCAAATGAAAAGAGAATGGAAGTCATCAAGGCATTACATGGGAAGGCCAGGGCCACGATCCCCATGTTGATTCGCGGTGTCCACATCACTGCCGGTCCGAACTGCCAATAGAACAAGGCGCGAACGAAGAGCAAGCCAGCCAGGACCGCGAGGAAATGCCAGCGTTTGAGCCGGGTGGCTTCGGCGCGCCTGATGGTGCCGGCGAGCGTTGCGGGTGTGGCCTTGCGAACGGGGTCAAACGGAACCGACCGCCAGCTCAACCACAGGAGCAGTGCCGCGAGATCCAGTATGAAGTTAATGAGCGTCACGTGCCAAACAGGTGCTGCTGTCCATCTATTCGCGGGTCTTGAATTTTCCCAAGCATTAGACGTTTTCCCCCTCTCCCTATCGCATGGGAGAGGGTCGGGGGTGGACGCGCCCCATCTCAACCGGGATGTCAGGTCCTCACGCAGCCGCGTATCGCCGAGCCCGACAGCCCTTACATCATTTTGAGAAGCGTATCGGCCATATCCGACGGCGTCGAGGCCAAGCCAATACCGGCTTCTCGAAACGCCGCCATCTTCGCCGCCGCGGTGCCTTTGCCCCCGCTGACAATCGCCCCGGCATGTCCCATTCGCCGGCCAGGCGGAGCCGTTGCCCCGGCGATGAATCCCGCCACGGGCTTGCGGCAATTCGACTTGATCCACTCCGCCGCTTCTTCCTCCGCCGCTCCCCCGATCTCTCCGATGATGATGATCCCATGCGTGTCGGGGTCGTCGTTGAACATTTTGAGCACATCCAGGTGTGAAGTGCCCGAGACGGGGTCGCCGCCGATTCCGACGCAGGTGGATTGGCCCGCGCCGCGGCATGTGAGCTGCCAAACCGCTTCATAGGTCAGCGTGCCGCTTCGCGAAATAACGCCCACGTGGCCTTTGCGGTGAATATAACCCGGAGCGATTCCGATCCGGCAGCCTCCCTGCGAATCCTTGCCTTCCCCAGGCGTGACAACGCCGGGGCAGTTGGGGCCGATCAGCCGCGTTTTGCTTTCCGCCATCGCCCGTTTCACTTTGAGCATGTCGTTAACGGGAATACCTTCGGTGATGCACACCACCAGCTCAAGCCCGGCATCCGCGCCTTCCAGGATCGCATCAGCCGCAAAACCCGGCGGAACAAAAACGGCCGACGCCGTGGCGCCGGTCTGTCTGACGGCTTCGCTGACGGTGTCGAAGATGGGGACTTTGCCATCAAAAAATTGTCCGCCTTTTCCGGGCGTAACCCCGGCAACGATCCGGGTGCCGTAAGCCAGCGAGAGCTGGGCGTGGCGCGCGCCAAAGCTGCCCGTGATGCCCTGGACGAGCACCTTCGTGTTGGGAGTGACTAAAATGGACATAAGATCGGGCGCTTACCGGACCGAAGTGCGCGATT
>DASRKU010000308.1:0-6458 GCA_035648815.1 Verrucomicrobiia bacterium
TCTCCCATCGGATGGGAGAGGGGCGGGGTGAGGGTTCCGAGAATATCAATCGTGCGACGATGAAACCAGAACCATCCAGTGTCCTGACGATCAACGGAGGCTCGTCGAGCGTCAAGTTCGCGCTGTTCCAGGCAAGCGAACCGCTGAAACGATCGCTGCATGGAAAGATTGACCGCATCGGCTTGCCCGACGCGAACATGAGTTTCACCGACTCGAGCGGAAATCATCAAGGCCTTCGCAGCGCTGCCGCGCCCGATCACAAGTCGGCGGCCAATTCCCTGATTGACTGGCTTGAAGGGCAGCCTGGCTTTGAGTCGATCAAAGCCGTGGGACACCGGGTGGTCCACGGGATGAAGCACACCGAGCCTGAGACTGTCACCCAGGAATTGCTGGAGGAACTGCACCGGATCAGGCCGTATGACCCCGACCATCTGCCGCGAGAGATTGAACTGGTCGAGGCATTCCGCCAGCGTCATCCGAAGCTGCCGCAGGTGGCCTGCTTCGACACTGCGTTTCACCGGACGATGCCGCGTGTCGCGCGGTTGCTTCCCCTGCCCCGCCGTTTCGATGCCAAAGGTGTTCAACGCTATGGCTTTCATGGTTTGTCCTATTCTTATTTGATGGAAGAACTGGGACGTGTGGCGGGCGCAAAAGCGGCGAACGGGCGGGTAATCCTGGCGCATCTCGGAAACGGAGCGAGCCTGGCCGCGGTTCACGAGGGAAGAAGCATGGATACCAGCATGGGCTTTACCCCGACAGCCGGGCTGCCCATGAGCACACGCTCGGGAGACCTGGACCCCGGCCTGGCCCCCTACCTCGCCCGCACCGAACAGATGACCACCAAACAGTTTTACGACATGGTCAACCATGAGTCGGGTTTGCTCGGAATCTCGGAAACCAGTTCCGACATGCGCGAGTTGCTCGCGCGGGAAGCCAAAGACGTCCGGGCCGCGGAGGCGGTGTCGCTGTTTTGTTACCAGGCCAGGAAATGGATCGGGGCTTATGCCGCGGCGCTCGGCGGACTCGACACATTGGTTTTTTCCGGCGGCATCGGGGAAAACGCGCCGCCGGTCCGCGCGCGCATCTGCGAAGGACTGAACTTCCTCGGCATCGAACTGAACGGGGCGCGCAACGCGGAGAGTGCGGACGTGATTTCCGCGGAAACCGGTCGCGTCACCGTGCGCGTCATTCGCACGGACGAAGAGTTGATGATTGCGCGCTCGGTGTGCCGCGTGCTGGGACTCGCCACGGCCACCTGATACAAACTCCGCCGACGCGACAAAACACATCTTTCGCTGGATCTGTTTCTGGACGGCGGGATCCCCCCCCGGTAATCCACGGCAGGGTTTATCCCCATTGGAGAGTCTCAGCCCATCGATTATAGTTCAGGCGCCGCCGGGCTGCGTCGTTAACCAATGCTTTTTAAGGCGAAGCTTCTGCCAGACCTGCCGGCGAGCAATTCAATGCAATCGAGAAAACCGTGTTCAGAGCTGAAGCAATTTCCAAGGGTGGACGTTCGGAAACCATTCAGACCCCGGGTGACGTTGAATCTCACCACGCATGATGAACGAGGAATCACCGAAAAGGATTTCTCCCTTGCCCGGCAGTGCGATGAGGTCCTCTCCAGGCATTTTGTGTCGTGATCAGCGCAGACTCCAAACCAAATCCATGAAGTCCTTTCCCATCGTCATTCTGGGCGGAGGCGTGGTTGCGGGATACGCGGCAAAGGAGTTCGTCGCCCAGAGCGGCAAAAAGGGAGAACTCGCAATTGTCACCTCCGAAAATGCGCTGCCCTATGAGCGCCCGCCTTTGTCGAAGAGTTTTCTGGCCGGCAAGGAAAAACCCGCCGACATACAGATTTCTGACGCCGCTTTCTATCGCAAACATGGCATCGCGGTTTACCGCAACTTCCCGGTGGGGAAGGTGGACTTTCGCCGCCGCCGTCTCCTGAGCACTTCAGGCAAAGTCATCGGCTTCGATCAATTACTCATCGCCATGGGTTCGTCGGTTCGACGGTTACAGGTGCCGGGAGCCAACCGGCCCGAGGTTTTTTATCTGCGGGAGATGAAGGATTCGCAGGCCATTCGGGAGCAGATCAAACGAGAAAGGCGGGCCGTGGTGATTGGATCAGGCTTTATTGGAATGGAGGTCGCTTCCGTTTTGGCAAGCCACGGAGTGCGCACGAGCATGGTTTTTCCCGATGATCGTGTTTGGAAACGTCTGTTTACACCTCCGGTTTCAACGTTTTTTGAGCGTCAATTTGTGGATCGTGGCATCACCTTGATGAAAAGCGAGAAGGTGGTTGCCTTGACGCATAACAATCACGAGTCCCAGGTCGTATTGGGATCGGGAAAGCAAGTGCCCGCAGATTTCGTCGTGGCAGGAATTGGAGTGACCCCCGCCATGGAACTGTTTCACAGGACACCGCTGGACACGGACGACGGCATCAAGGTCAATAAATTCCTTGAGACCAATGTGCCAGGCGTATGGGCTGCGGGTGATATCGCCAACTACCCCGATCAGATTTTCCACCGTCGCATGCGGGTGGAGCACTGGGACAACGCCGTGGAGCAGGGACGGGTGGCCATGCGCAACATGATGGGAAAATTTCAGCCGTTTATCCACGTTCCCTATTTCTTCTCGGATGTATTTGACCTCTCCTATGAATTCTGGGGCGATGCGACCGGCTATGACCGGGTGGTTTATCGCGGCAACCTGTATGAAAAGCAGTTCAGTGTCTGGTGGCTTAGAAAGCAAATACTTTGCGCCGCTTTGATCCTGAACCGTCCGGAGGAAGAACGGAGCGTTGCCCCCCGTTGGATTTTGCGACGTCCCCGATTGGATCCGAAGGCGCTCCAGAACGCCCGCAACCTGAAGTCGCTGGATACCACCTTCGGTCGCCAGGAATAGCTCCAAATTTCAATTCACTCGAAACCTCAATCCAACGCAAAAAGAAACATCCTATGAAACGTTCCATGCTTGCCCTTGTCTTCGCCGGCCTTGCGCTCGGCTCGCTTGCGTCCGCCCAGGCGGCCGTCGAAACCTACGACATTGACCCCGTGCACACCTGGGTCGGATTCACCGTGTCGCACTTTTTCACCAAGGTGCCCGGCTATTTCAGCAAGGTGAAAGGGACCGTTGTCGTGGATCGCGACCACCTCGAAAACAGCACCGTCGAGGCCGTCATTGAAGTGGCCAGCATCACCACGAACACGAAGATGCGCGACGATGACTTGCGCTCCACCAATTTCTTTGCCGCCGCCAAATTCCCGTCCATGACCTTCAAGAGCCGGGTATGGAAAAGCACCGGCGGCGATACCTACGCTGTCACGGGCGTTCTCACGATGAAGAACGTGGCGAAGGAAGTCGTGCTCAAGGTCACGTCGCTGGGTTTTGGCCCGGGCATGAAGGGGGCTGCGATCTCCGGCTGGGAGGCCTCGATCACGCTGGATCGGCGCGATTTCGACATCTCGGCGGACCAAGGCATGATCGGCAACAGCGTGGATGTCGTCATCCATGTTGAAGCCGACCTGAGAAAGCCCGCGCCGGCGACACCGTGAGCGCCAGGTATTTAAGGAGATATGACCATGGCAACGAAAAATAAGAAATCGGCGATCACTGAAAAACCCGTTTGGTTTATCACCGGCTGCTCGACCGGCTTCGGCCGCGAGCTTGCCACATATGTGCTGGAGCGCGGCTACCGCACGGTGGTGACCGCCCGCCATCCTGATGAGGTGAAAGATTTGGCCGCGAAGGGAGAGGCTTTGGTGCTCAAGCTCGACGTCACCAATCAGGGCCAGATTGACGCGGCCATCAAGGCAGCAGAGAAGAAACTCGGCCGCATTGACGTACTCGTGAACAACGCGGGCATCGGCTATTTCGCCGCCGTTGAAGAGAGCGAAGAGAAAGAGGTGCGCCGAATGTTCGAGATCAACGTGTTCGGCCTGAGCCGGATGATTCACGCGGCGCTGCCGGGAATGCGCAGACGTCGCAAAGGATTCATCATCAATTTCTCTTCCATCGGCGGACTTCGTTCATTCCCGTCGGTCGGTTACTACAACGCGACGAAATTCGCGGTTGAAGGTTTGTCCGAGGCCCTCTGGCAGGAGGTGGAGCCGCTGGGCATCAAGGTGATGCTCGTCGAGCCGAGTGGCTTCCGCACTGATTGGGCCGGGCGTTCGGCGAACGAAAGCAAGCGGCACATTGCCGATTACGCGGCGACGGCGGGCGCGTGGCGAAAACAGGTGCGCGCCATCTCCGGCAAACAACCCGGTGATCCGGTGCGGGCTGCACACGCCATCGTCAAGGCGGTCGAGTCCCCGAAGCCGCCCCACCATCTGCTGCTGGGCAACGATGCTTACAAAGGCGCCACGGCCAAGCTCGAGGAGTTGCGCAAGCAGTTCTCTGCGTGGGAAGCGGTTTCTCGCGGGGCCGATTTCCCGAAGAAAAAGCGATGACCGGCGGCTTGAACGGTAATCGTGCGTTCACGACCCGCCTGTGAAGTGATCTGTTAACAATGAAATCAAACCTATGCTGATCAAATTATCCACGGACAAAACGGTGAGCGAGACGGCGGCTGCTTTGCAGACCGCCGTTCAGGCCAATCACTTTGGTGTCATGCAGGTTCACAACCTCAAGGAGACCATGACGAAGAAAGGCGTGGAGTTCGCCCGCGAATGCCTGATCTTTGAGGTCTGTCAGCCGCAACAAGCGAAGAAGGTTCTCGATCAAAACATGAGCGTCTCCACCGCCCTGCCCTGCCGGATCTCCATTTACGAAGAGGGTGGCAAAACCATTCTGGCCACGTTGAAGCCAACCACTCTGCTGGCGATGTTCAACACGCCGCAACTGAAAGGAGTGGCGCAGGAAGTGGAGGACACGATTGTTAAAATCATGAAGGAAGCGGCGAACGGCGGCGGTGGCCAAAGCTTTCTCTCTGCGGAATGACCGTGATCCGTTATGCGCAAATCATTCATGACTGTTGAACCTGAAAAACAACCAGACGGCAAAATCCACAAAGTCGTTTTTGAAGTCGCCCTCGACGGCGCAGAAAAATGGCTCGGGGCATTGCGCAACATCGAGAATGTCCAAAAGGCGCTCGGCGCGCAGACCACAAGGATTGAAGTGGTCGCGCACGGCAAAGGCATCGGAATGCTCCTCACCAAAACCTCGGATGCGAATCTGGAAATGACAGCGACCTTGGAAAAACTTCACGCTGACGGCGTAGTCTTCGCCGTTTGTGAGAACACGATGAAGAAAATGCAGATCACCAAGGATCAACTTGTCCTGCTCGCAACCACCGTTGATTCCGGCGTCAGCGAGGTGATTCGCAAACAAGAGGCAGGCTATGCCTACATCAAAAGCGGAGGCTAATTCCAGAACACCGCCTTTTATGGAAACTACCATCTCAACTCGGTCAGCGGACTCACTTGCAGTCCTTAATCCTTGAGGCAAACGCCAGCGCAAGCCGATGAACGATCAGAAAACAATTACGCTCCTGCAGATCAACGACACCCACGGCTATCTGGAGCCGCACCCGGAATTGTTCTGGCACGGGAATAAGGCGGAGCACCGAACCTCGGGCGGCTATGCGCGGTTGCTCACGATCTTCAACCAAGTACGGAACGAGCGAAACGGCGCGGTGATCGCACTCGATAATGGGGACACTTTTCACGGAACGTTTCACGCCGTCCAATCCAAAGGGGAGGCATTCATCGAACCCGTGAACCTTCTCGGTCTCGACGCCTGGACCGTTCACTGGGATTTCGCCTATGGCGTTGATCGGCTGCGCGAACTCGCCCGGAAGCTGAATCATCCACTGCTCGCCAGTAACTGTTACCAGATAGACACCGGCGAACTGGCCCATCCGGCCTTTACGGTGATTGAACGAGGTGGCGTGCGTGTGGGCGTCATTGGTATCGCGGCTACGATCATTGATAAGACGATGCCCGAGCATTTCAGCACGGGCCTTCGTTTCACGGTCGGCAATGAGGAGTTGCCCGGGCACATCCGAATGCTGCGCGAGCGGGAGCGCGTGGATCTCGTCGTCGTGCTCTCTCACCTCGGCTTTCCGCAGGACGTGAAACTTGCCTCAGAAGTCACGGGTATCGACATTCTTTTGAGCGGCCATACTCATAATCGGATGTATGAACCTTTGGTGGTGAATGGCGCGACGATCATCCAGTCGGGTTGTCACGGGTCGTTCATCGGGCGCCTCGATGTCGAACTCGCCGGCGCGCTGGTCACCGTCGTCCGCCACCAGTTGATCCATGTGGATGATTCAATCCCGTCCGACGCCGAGATGCACCGGGCAGTGGAGAAAATCGTCGCGCCTCAACGCCAGATGCTCTCTGAGGTCGTGGGGCAGACCGAGACGGCGCTCAACCGGAATACCTTTCTCGAAGCGACCATGGATAACCTGCTCTTGCAGGCGGTCGCTGAAGCTGCCGACACGCGCA
>DASRKU010000309.1:0-2961 GCA_035648815.1 Verrucomicrobiia bacterium
CAGCGGTCGGCGTAAGCCTTGTCAAACGGCCGGAAAGCGCAGGACGCCTGCGCAGTCATGGCCACGAAAAAGGCCGTGGATTCAGTTCCCGCCGGCGTGAAATAGCGGGGAGTGGTTTCCGCTTCGGGCATGATGAATCCCCCGAATCGCTGGGTCGTGAGTTTATGATACGCCGATCCGTCCGGCGCCTGCATCGTCAGCACCCAATCCAACTCCCATTTTATCTCCGCCAAAAAATCGGGCAGCGGCCCTCCCGATTCCGGGATGTTCAGGCGGACCTTGCGGATTTGCGGGCCGAAATCTTCCCAGGCCCACAACATGTTGCCGACCGTCAGACCGGCGTTCACGGTATATTTGTTGTAATCGCCCGCGTCATGCCATCCTTTGGTGCCGTCTTTCTGAGTGTGTCCGCCGCCAACAAAATCGAGCCAGCCGTCATTCGTATGGCAGGCCGCGTGCGCGAACGTCTGTCCGTGATAGGTCGCGCTGACCGCCGTGCCACACCGCCACAGGTACATGCCAAGCATCGCGGTGGAGAAAGGGTCCCGATACACGTCGGCCGCGATGCGAAAGGGCGAGGACTGGCCGACCGTCGGCACTTCAACCCGGTATTGGCCGGGCTCATGAACCGCTGAAAAATTCGCCGTATACAGTTGTTCCTGGGTGTCCTCATTCAAAACCGGACCGGTAACGGTGCCCGAGAACACGTTGGAGCCGTCGGAAACCCGAATTATGGTGAAGTTTGTGCAGGGAACGGCAATCGTCGCCTTCTTCTCCGCGCCAGGCAAATAGCCCACCGTGTTGAGCCGGATCTGGAGCGATTCCTCCCCGGCCCGGGCGCTACCCAGGATCATCAGCAGCGAAGCGATCGTGAAAAACGCATGGTGGGAATGGCGACGAAGGTCCTTCCACAACCGGGGGATTAAGTCTCGACACATCATGGCATCAGCCAACCGGATTTCCATTTTGCGCGCAAGCTCGCATGTGCCGCGGCTCTGTCGTCAATTCCTCTGACAAGCGCCCTCGGCTTCCGCCTTGACGCCACCTCTCGGAAACTTATGCTGCCCGCCATGCATTGGGCCGAACATCCACTGTTTATTCCTCGCGTTGCATCCGGAAACCGACCCCCCACCTAACAAGTTTCGGCCCCAAAATCCGCATTCCACTTTATGCGACTTCACCTCCACGCGATCGACATCGCCATTGTCATTGCTTACTTCCTGACTGTGGTCCTGATCGGCCTTTGGGTCTCGCGTCGCGGAACCAAGGATCTGGATTCCTATTTCCTGGGCGGCAAATCGCTGCCCTGGTACCTGCTCGGCGTCTCGGACGCCTCGGGCATGTTCGACATCAGCGGCACGATGGTGCTGGTGACCTGGCTCTTCATGTATGGGCTCAAGAGCATCTGGCTGCCATGGGTGTGGCCGACGTTCAACCAGATTTTCCTGATGATGTTCCTCAGCGGCTGGCTGCGGCGCTCGAACGTGTTGACCGGCGCGCAGTGGATCCAAACCCGGTTTGGCAATGACCGCGGCGGCGTCCTGGCCCATATGAGCGTCGTGGTCTTCGCCCTGGTCAACGTCATCGGCCTGCTCGCTTATGCCTTCAAAGGTATCGGCAAATTCGCCGCGGGAATGTTGCCCTGGCATTTCGACGGCACCCGCCACCTCCTCGGCTCGGTCCTGCCCGCCTCGGTTCTGACCGACGACAGCATTTATGCAATCATCCTGATGAGCCTGACTTCGCTCTATGCCATCAAAGGCGGCATGATCAGCGTGGTCATCACGGAGGTGATGCAGTTTACCATCCTGACGCTGACCGCGCTGGCAATCGGCGCCATTGCCATTGTCAAGGTGTCGCCCGACATGATCGCGCACAACATTCCCGCGGGCTGGATGAATCCCTTTTTCGGCAAAACGCTGGACCTGAACTGGAACGGCATTCTGAATTCGGCAAACGCGGCATTGCACGAGGATGGCAACGACATGTTCGCGATCATCTTCGGCCTGATGTTCTTCAAGGGGGTGCTGGCCAGCCTGGCCGGCCCGGCGCCGAATTATGACATGCAGCGGATCCTGGCCACGCGCAATCCGCGCGAGGCCTGCCTGATGAACGGGATGGTGACGGTCGTGCTGATGTTTCCGCGCTACATGATGATTGCAGGCATTACCGTGCTCGCCCTGGCCTTTGCCATGCCGCACATGCAAGCCATGGATAAGCCCGATTTCGAGAAGATCCTGCCCATCGTCCTGAGCGAGCACGTGCCCAGCGGCGTCGTCGGGTTCCTGCTCGCCGGGCTGGCCGCCGCGTTCATGTCCAACTTTGCCGCGACCCTGAACGCCGCCCCCGCCTACGTGGTGAATGACATCTACAAACGCTTCATCAACGCGAACGCGGGCGGAAAGAAGGAAGTCTTCCTCAGCCGCATCGTCTCGCTTGTATTCCTGGTGATAGGCATCGTCTTTGGCCTGCTGACCAATCGCATCACCGACGTCATGATGTGGCTGGTGGGCGCGCTATACGGCGGCTTCGTGATGGCCAATGTCTTGAAGTGGTATTGGTGGCGGTTCAACGGTTACGGATATTTCTACGGCATGGTTGCGGGAATCGGAGGCGCCATGGTTGTGCCGGGGATCACCAAATTCATCATCGCCCACAGCAAGTTCATTCAGGATATCGTCGGCCCCACCTTCAACCAGCTCTACACCATCCCCATCCTCATTGTGATTTCGCTGATCGGTTGCCTCGCCGGCACGTTCCTGAGCCCGCCCGAGGACGAACAGGTGCTCAAAAAATTCTACAAAACCGTCAATCCATGGGGATGCTGGGGTCCAATCCGCGCCAAGGTGATGGCGGAAGATCCATCCTTTGTCCCCAATCACGACGCCGGCCGCGACCTCACAAACGTCGCTGTGGGCATCGTCTGGCAGCTCTGCCTGGTGACGCTGCCAATATATATTG